>NZ_VXCT01000018.1:0-82109 GCF_052850535.1 Shewanella sp. 1180_01 | reverse complement strand
AACCGCCAGCGCATTAGCTGAAAATATTGCAGTGGACCAGCAATGGATTTTGGCTACATGATAAACGACTCGAGCAAAATACCTTTAGCTGGCTGGGGATACACCCGCTCAAGATCGCCGAACTCGAATATTCGTGTTCGGTGATTTCACTATTGCTCCGCTAGACCGTATAATTAGCCTCGTTTCAGCATTGCGCATCTGCATATCCTAGGAGATTTTGTTTGGCTCATACCTATATACCTTTAGAAACTTACCGCCGTAAGTGGATTTTCAACCACAAAGACTTGCCTGTCACTGACGAGGACAAGGCGCATATCCTGCCGTTAACAGATAAAAGTGCGATGGAAATCTGGAATCAATGGATCAGCAACAAGAGTAATCGTGCGGAGCAATTTACTAAGGGAGACTGGGCGGCGAAGGCTGATGCTTGGGTGGAAACAGATCATTGGCAGAGTGCTTGGGATAGTGAAGATAGCTGTTTACCCGACATGTTAGCCGAGTTCATTCAATGGCCCGATGAGACAACCGTCTATTTTTGCTATGAAAAATATCAGATTATTGAAACTCGTTGGGATGTGTTCGTCCGTAATTGGAAGTGTTTTCTCTTCTTCGACGACGGTCCAATTTTGATCTCACCAAAACAGAAACAAGCTGTGATGTTCGAACAGAGTGGTCAGTACAAGCTAGGCACTCGCGGATAATTTTCACGCAGAGAGTTTAACGCGGATGATTTGCCGCCGATAGTTTTACGTCAATACTTTTACGCGATAAGTCATCTTGTTGGCATGCTCATACTTAATGATGAGTATGCCATATTTAACCATTTTCGAATGATGCTTTGGCACAATTAGCCTATCTCTCCCCTCTTCTTTAGATTAACATCCATTTTCGGTGTCGAGTATTTGAGAAGTTGGGGTCAACTTTCTGCTGTAAATACTCATAAAAATCTGCTTTATACCAATCGTATTAAATATCTGTTCATTCAGAGGGAGTTCAACGCGCTTTAGACAAGGCGAAGGCTTGAAGGCATAGTGGTGCTCTGTCGAAAGCCTTGAACGCAGTATAAAGCGCGTTGCCATGCCGTTAACATCAGCCGCCCTTCGGGAGCCTCACAGGCATCCGACTCCGGTGTTGCATTGACTTAAAAGGGAATAACCATTTCTACGTCAATGCGCCTTGGATTAGGATGCCTGTGAGGCTCTGAACTGATTAGATATTTATTGTGATTGGTATGAAACCCAATAATTAAAATAGAAAATGAGGTGTATTATGAAGTTACTCTCCACTCTTACCCTAGCCAGCGCGCTGTTATTACCCCACACATTAATGGCCAAAGAAGTATCAGGTCTGCAAGTCGCCGATACTGTGACGTTAGATAGCCAAGCATTACAGCTTAATGGCGCGGGCGTTCGCAGTAAGTTCTTTATGGATTTATATGTGGGCAGTCTGTATTTACCAGCGGCCTTGAATAGCACGGCAGCGGTTATCGATGCTCCGATTGCGGCAATCCGCCTTAACATTACCTCTGGCATGATCACCTCAGAAAAAATGCGCGATGCGATCACCGAAGGTTTTGAGCACGCGACCGCAGAAAACACCACCGATATTCAACCGCAAATCGATGCATTTATGGCGCTGTTTAACGAAGAAATTAAAGAAGGTGACCAATTTACCTTAGTCGCCAATAAAGCCCGCGGCGTGACGGCCTATAAAAATGGTCAGGAACAAGCCACCATCGAAGGTGAAATGTTCCGTCAAGCACTGTTAAAAATTTGGCTAGGTGACAAGCCAGCCCAGAAAAGCCTCAAAGAGGCCATGCTAGGCAAATAACTGACATTAACGTTAGAATTTGAATTCGATATCCAAGGCCGCAGCGCCTTGGCTATCCATATCAAGCGCAGCTTGGTCGGTCACTTCTAACTCACCATCAAAGTAATAACCGGCGTAAAGATTCACTGTTAATGCTGGAGTTGCCTGCCAACCGCCACGTAAATAACTCACCCATTCGTTCGTTTCTACCACAGTGTCATCGTCTTCGATAAGGAATCGCTCAGTACGACGCGAACTACCAAAGCCGACATTCCAATCGGAATTAAATCGATAACTCAGCTCTAATCCTGCAGGACCACTAAAACCAGCTTGGAAAGGATTGGCGAGTGCCCAATGTTCATCTATCTGCCAGCGCATGGCGAGATATGGCACAGTGCGAACTTCATCGATATCATTAAGATACGCGACGCCAAAGCCAATCATATTCCCCGAATCAAATGCATACATTGCAGACGCCACAATACCGTAACTCTGGGCTTCGCTGACCGATGCAGTATCGGCGTAAGCATATTGGATCTGCGGCGCTAAAAAGAAGGCCCAATGTTTATCCATGCGATAATTTAACGACACTCCGGCACGGTAACGATTGATATGATCCCAATTCTGCCCGTCGGTACCAAAAAGCGGGGCGACATTGTTAGCGCCAGTGAGGGTGATATTGCGCCAATCATAATCCAGCCTGTCGTAACCCACACGAAAGCCCAAAGACCATTGCTGATTTAACGGAACATTCATCCCTGCACTCAGTAATAAACTGTCCCTTTGTAGCTCAGTATTACCATTGGCAACCTCGGCACTCTGGGTGCTGATCTGCGCGACACTTAATCTAAAAGGCTTGTATTCCTGCGAAGGTTTATCCGCTGCAATAGCGGCACAACTCATTAACGGCAACAGTAATACAGCGCTTTTCAGCAGGCGCAGTTTTGCGCTCGATGGTGAGAGTTCTCGATTAGCCACATCAGCTCCTTGCATTTAAAATGATTAACAGATTTTTTTGCGCATAATACGCGCTATCAAGCTAAAAGGTTCATGCTTTCAATATTCAGATACAAAATGATACTTTTATATTGTGCAAGTTTTATTAAACCCGATGCGCCTTCAGGAACATGTCTGCACAACCCAAAATATACTCATTTCTATCGTCAACGAGTTCATCGGCTGCCAAGCCCAATTCTAATTTGAGTTTTAGCTCACCAAACAACATTAAACATAAACGCACCGCACTATGGTGCGCATTACCGAAGTGATATTGCCCTAGGGCTTCTACTGACACTAAATAATCCGCTAATAATCCCACTATATGTTTCGGGCCCGCGTCGAAGAACAACTGCGACACTTCGGGATGACTTTCGGATTGCGCCACACAGGCTTTGAATACCGTAATAGCTTCAGGGCTGACGATCATCTCCCCAAACTGCAGGGCAAACTGAGTTAATGCCGATTCAGGCTTAGTGGGATCGCTTAACAAATCATCATTAAGATCATGGCCGACACACTTAGATTCGATTGCAGCAACAAATAATTCATCTTTGCTGCCGTAGTGGGAATAGACGGTTTGTTTCGACACGCCCGCAAGCTTGGCAACCTCATCCATACTGGTATGGGGAAACCCTTGACGACAAAATAAATCAATAGCAGCTACAAGCACTTGCTGACGTTTTTGTTCGCTACGGCTCAGAGGTAACTGCGTCTCAGAGGAATGCGTCATATCGACTCTCGAATAGATAGACATAATAAATTGGCATTAGTTAAGCACAAAATAGACTAGACAGTCTAGTTTCGCACAACTAGACTAGCAAGTCTAGTTACATTGTATTAACGTTTAACTTACAGCGGAAGCACTTAAAATGGATCGAACTGCCCGACGTTCTTGGCGCACTATCAGCGTCTGCGTGTTTGCTTTAGTCACATTATCCGCCTGTCAAAAGGAAGTCACTGAACACGCCACGACAACCGTACTGCCCACAGTCACGAGCCAAGCGTTGATCCTGACCCCAAGCTATCAGCACGAGCAGACCTTCACGGGGACTATCCGTGCGGGCAACACAACTGGCGTCGGCTTTGAACTGGCAGGAAAGTTAAACGAACTACAGGCCGATTCCGGCATCAAAGTGAAGCAAGGTCAAATACTGGCCATCCTCGATACCCGACTACTCGAAGCCGAGCGCCAGGAAATCCAAGCGAGTCTGGCGCAAACCCAAGCCGATGTTGATCTGGCCACCAGCACTCTAAAACGTAATCAAGAATTGAAAAAATCGGGTTATGTCTCTGAGCAGCTATTAGATGAAAACCGCTCACAATTAAATAGCTTAGCCGCGGCAAAAAACCGCCTACTTGCCTCACAGCATGCCAATCAACTTAAGCTCGATAAATCCATCTTAGTGGCGCCTTTCGACGGCACCATCAGCCAAAGACTGCATAACTTGGGCGAAGTGGTTACTGCGGGTAGCCCCATTTTCACCTTAGTGGGCAATATCAATCCTGAAGCCTACATTGGCGTACCTGTCGCGTTAGCGGAGCAGTTTCACGCCGGACAGAAAGTACAAGTCAGCGTGCAAGACCAAACCTTTACCGCCGAAATTGCCGGTATCAGCGCCGAAGTGAATCCCATCAGTCGCACCCTACAACTAAGGATCAGCCTGCCCCAAGATGCCCGTGTGATTAACGGTGAAATTGCGTATCTGCATCAACAGCAGCAAATTGAGCAAGCTGGGTATTGGGTACCAATTTCAGCGCTAACGGATGGCATTCGCGGATTATGGAATCTGTATGTCATCGCAAAGGATGAACAGCAATCCATCATAGAGCGACGAGATGTGGAAATTCTCTACACCACCCAAGACATGGCCTACATTCAAGGCGCGATTCAGCCCAATGAAATCTATGTCAGCCAAGGACTCCATAAGCTGGTCGTAGGCCAAGCTGTGTCTCCTATTGCCGCAGCCACGAGGTAGTTATGATTAAAGCCTTTGTTGAAAATGGCCGCTTAGTCAGCCTCGTTATTGCACTATTACTGGTCGCGGGCTTTGGCGCTATCTCGAGTCTGCCGCGCACTGAAGATCCACACATAACTAACCGTTTCGCCTCTGTGATCACCCCGTACCCCGGTGCTTCGGCTGAGCGGGTCGAAGCATTAGTCACTGAAGTGCTCGAAAATCAGCTCAGACGCTTAGAAGAAATCAAGCTGATCCAATCGACCTCTCGGCCGGGGATTTCAGTCATACAGTTAGAATTAAAAGACACAGTCATGGAGACAGATCCCGTGTGGTCTCGGGCGCGGGATTTATTAGCCGATGCGAAAATCAATCTGCCCGAGGGCATACCATCCCCGACACTCGATGATCAAATTGGTTATGCCTACACCGCCATTTTAAGCTTAGTGTGGAATAGCAATACGCCCGTTCGAGTCGATATGCTCAACCGCTACGCGAAGGAATTACAGAGCAAGCTCAGGCTGCTGTCGGGCACGGATTTTGTCAAACTCTACGGCGCACCGACCGAAGAAATGCTAGTGCAGCTTGACGGCAACAAGATGAGCCAGTTACAACTCACTCCCGCTTCCATCGCCCATATTCTCAGCGGCGCCGACAGTAAAATTGCTGCGGGTGAAATCAACAATCGTGAGTTTCGCGCCTTAGTCGAAGTCTCGGGCGAACTCGACTCATTAACACGCATTCGCCAAGTGCCACTCAAAATTGATAACCAAGGCCAAATTATTCGCCTTGGGGATATTGCCCTTGTCACTCGCCAAGCCAAAACGCCCGCGGACAGCATAGCCTTAGTCGATGGTGAACAAGGCGTTTTTGTCGCCGCGCGCATGCTTAACAATAGCCGTGTCGATCTCTGGCAAGCACAAGTGAATAGCGTCGTCGATGAACTTAATCGCGAAGTGCCCGCCAATATCCAGATCCAATGGCTATTCGAGCAAAACAGTTACACCAGTGATCGCCTTGGCGGACTCGTGGTAAACCTGCTGCAAGGGTTTGTGATCATCTTGCTGGTATTGCTACTCACCCTAGGACTACGAAACGCCATCATAGTGGCGATTTCATTGCCCCTTACAGCACTATTTACCTTGGCCTGCATGAAATATATCGGCCTGCCCATACATCAAATGTCGGTGACTGGCCTCGTCGTCGCCCTTGGGATCATGGTGGATAATGCGATTGTGATTGTTGATGCCATCTCACAACGGCGTCAACAAGGGATGAGCCGCCTAGCCGCAGTGAGTGAAACCATACACCATCTTTGGCTGCCCTTAGCAGGTTCAACGATTACCACGATTTTAGCCTTTGCGCCCATAGTACTGATGCCCGGTGCCGCTGGTGAGTTTGTCGGTGGCATTGCTATGTCAGTGATGTTTGCGCTGCTCGGCTCTTACCTGATTTCCCACACGATAATTGCGGGACTCGCGGGACGATTTAGCCATGAAGGCAAACATGATGCCTGGTATCAACACGGGATCAACCTCCCACTGGTGAGCCAATATTTTCAAGCGAGCCTCAGAATCGCCCTTAAACGCCCTATTCTCAGTGCGCTGCTTATCGGCATTACGCCAGTATTAGGTTTTTACGCCTCGGGCAAGATGACAGAGCAATTCTTTCCGCCATCGGATAGGGACATGTTCCAAATTGAAGTCTATCTTGCGCCCCATGTGAGTTTAGAAAACACCTTGAATCAAGTGCAGCTGATGGATAAAAAGCTCCATATCGTCAATGGGATAACCCAAGTCGATTGGGTGGTGGGCGGCAATACGCCCTCATTTTATTACAATTTGACGCAACGCCAACAAGGCGCGACTAACTATGCACAGGCCATGGTGAAAGTGACCGACTTTGAACGTGCCAATGAGCTGATCCCCGAATTACAACAGCAGTTCGACAGTGCTTTCCCCGAGGCACAAGTGCTAGTACGAAAACTCGAGCAAGGTCCGCCCTTTAATGCGCCGGTAGAATTGATGATCTTCGGTCCAAATCTCGATACGTTGCGTTCGCTGGGCGACGAAGTCCGCAATATCCTCGCGCAAACGCCGGACGTACTCCATACCCGAGCAACCTTAAGTGCCGGTGCGCCTAAGCTGTGGCTGCAAGTGAATGAAGATGCCAGCTTAATGAGTGGTTTAAGTCTGACGGATATTGCCAAGCAGATCCAAATGTCGACCACGGGCGTTATCGGGGGCAGCGTACTTGAGCAAACGGAGTCATTACCCGTTCGAGTTCGACTCGGTGATGGCACTCGCGAACAAGTCACCCGCCTTTCAGAAATTCAATTAGTGACCCCTTCGGGTGAGTCAGTCGCGCTAGCTGCCCTCGCCCACAACGAAGTGCAAGTGAGCCGCGGCGCCATTCCAAGACGTAACGGCCAAAGGGTGAATACCATAGAAGCCTATATTGTCAGTGGTGTGTTACCCGCCCAAGTGCTTAACGATGTCAAAGATAAAGTGGCTCAACTCGCGCTACCATCGGGATATCGCATTGAAATCGGCGGTGAAAGCGCGAAACGTAACGAAGCGGTCGGCAATTTACTGTCCAATGTGATGTTAGTCGTCACCTTGCTATTGGCCACTGTGGTGTTGTCGTTCAACTCCTTTAGGCTCACGGCCATCATTTTGTTGAGCGCGATACAATCAGCCGGGCTTGGCCTATTAGCCGTGTTTGTGTTCGGCTATCCCTTTGGATTCCCTGTCATCATAGGTTTGCTAGGCTTGATGGGACTGGCCATTAACGCTGCCATAGTGATCTTGGCCGAACTTGAGGATATGCCGAGTGCCAGACTCGGCGATATGGAAACCATAGTCTCAACCGTCAGCAGTTGTGGTCGCCATATCAGCTCGACAACCATCACCACAGTGGGCGGATTTATCCCACTTATCATTGCTGGCGGCGGATTTTGGCCTCCCTTTGCCATTGCTATCGCGGGCGGCACGCTGCTGACGACTTTGCTCTCTCTGGTTTGGGTACCGACTATGTATTTACTGTTGATGAAAACCCGTAAGGCGAACAATCAGTCCGCCATTCCAGCTTAAATCGCATCGTGGACTAGGTATTGATACAGTTTATCTTTGAGGTTTAACCGCTCTAATTTTAACGCTAAAAAGTGCTCATCGGCGGTGGGCACTTTAGTCAACTCCAGTGCCCTAATTTTATTATCGAGCTCATGGTAACGACTGACCATAGTCGCAAAGGCGCTATTATTGACTTTTAGATGCTTAATTTGATCGACAAAATCAGGAAACTCATAAACTAACGCATGATTCTCACCTAGCATATACACTTCCCCTATAATGGTTCTGACTCAATGAACTCCATTCACCTTAAGCAGCTTAGTCCATGCCATCACAATACGGCCAGTTAGCAGGACTTTTTATCTGCCGACATGTCTGTGGAATGAATTCATTAACTCAAGTCTAAAACTGGTAAAATATCAAAGAATTGACTATACAATTGCTTAAATACTAGACCCATATCAAGACCATGGAGTGAGACTTAGGCTACATTGATGTAACCGTTACCTATAGGATCGTACGATGAATTATAAAAATTGGCCTATTGCAAAACAAATAGGTGCCCTCGCGTTTATTCTCACACTCACCATTTTCGGCATACTCAGTACCGTTTCCTACAAAGCCGCTTCAAATGTATTAGAAGATAAAGGCATGAGTGCCATGAAGTCCGAAATGCGAGCCGTTTCAGACATGTTAGAACTGCAATACGATAGCCTTTTGCAGCTTGCAAGGCGCAACGCCGATGTGTTTAAGGAAATGTATCCAGGGCAATTTAGTAAACCAAATAAAACCGTCAATGTGATGGGAGTCAGCTCCCCCGCCCTCATGCACGAACAAGAACAAATTAACTCCTCAAAAAGTAAAGTCGATCGTTTTGCTAACCTGACAGGCGGCACGGCAACGGTATTCGTGCGTGATGGCGATGATTTTATGCGGGTGTCGACCTCACTCAAAAAAGCCGATGGTAGCCGTGCACTAGGCACCTTCCTCGGCAAAACGCATCCAGGCTATCAAGCGCTGATAAGCGGCCAAGAATACGAAGGCTACGCCAAACTCTTCGGCAAAGACTATATGACAGTCTATCGACCAGTTAAGGACGTCCAAGGCCAAGTCATTGGTATCTTATATATTGGCTTTGACATCACCAGCTCGTTAAAACAATTACAAGACGCAGTAAACAGACTCACCCTAGAAGAAAGCGGTCATTTTCTGTTAGTGCGTAAAGCGGACAATGTACTTGTCGCGCATCCTAAATTTAATGCGGGCGACGTTATCACCGAAAGTATGCTCGATGGGTTAAGTGTGGCTGAGGCCACGAAAGATGATTCTGAGTACAGTTATATCAATAGTAAAAATGAGCCTATGTTTGCCTATAGCCAAACCGTAACCGGCTGGAATTGGATGTTGGTAGGCCAAGTTAAGGCGAGTGAGCTCAATGAAGAAAGTATGCAGTTACTCACTATCAACGCTATCGTTGCCCTCACAGGGATTGCGCTGATCACGGCACTGCTTTCAGTAGTATTAATCCGTGCACTTAAACCGTTACATGCCCTACAAGTGCATATGGAAAGGCTAGGGAGTGGCGATTTTAGTCATCACTTAGCGCCATCGGAACCACAGAGTCAAAACGAAGTTGATCGCATCACCACCAGCGTATCGACCATGTCCTCAGAGTTAAGGCAGTTAATCATTGCCCTGCAGGATTCGGTGATGAGTTTAGAGCAGCAGGCTTCTAAGGCACAAAGTATCGCCAAACAGAATGGCGAAGAAGCTCAGGCCTTAATGCTACAGACGGATCAAATTGCTACTGCCATTGAAGAAATGTCGACCTCTATCCGTGATGTGGCGAATCATGCCCAAGACGGCGCAGTTCAGAGTCAACAAGTTGATGCCGCAGCCAAAGAAGGCCAAGATCAACAAGTTAAAGTAGTGCAAGATTTACTCAAGCTCAGTGAACAGCTCAGTAACAGTCATCAGTCGGTTGAAAAAGTCAGTCACGAAAGTGAAGCCATCAGTAAAGTCACTGAAGTGATTAACAGCATTGCCGAGCAGACAAACTTACTGGCACTCAATGCGGCGATTGAAGCAGCGCGCGCAGGCGATCAAGGTCGAGGTTTTGCGGTCGTTGCCGATGAGGTGAGAATCTTAGCTCAGCGTACCCAATCATCCATTTTAGAAATTGGCCAAACCATTGGAAAGCTGCAAACCCAAGTGAAAAGCACTACAGAGCAAATGGGTCAGAGTCATCAATTAGGCATGGAATCCGCAGCACAGGGCGAATCAACCGGCGAGCAGCTCAAGGAAATCACCCGCCGGATTGGTGAACTCGCCATTAGTTCACGCAATATCGCCTCCGCCACTGAGCAGCAAAGCAGTGTTGCAGAGGAAATCACCCACAATTTGCATCAGATCAGTGAACTAGCAAATGAGGGCGAGCACCGTGCCACTGAAACCGTACATTCAGCCAATGAACTGTCTTCCTTAGCCGCGGCTTTAAAACGCCAAATAAGCCAGTTTAAGGCCTAATTAGACTAGCGCGACGGGTTCACTAGCTCAAATTTTTAATGAGTTGTTTATCAAATGCCACCCACACTGGGTGGCATTTTTTATGGCCGCGATTTCAACAGTTTTGGGGCATCATTCAAGAAAGCGACTTGAGGAGATAGTTATTGAGGATAGCTATTTTAAAAAAGCCCAACACAGGCTAAACCTTGCCTCACCCAGCAAATAAATCCCAATAAAAAGCCCCGCAAGTGCGAGGTTTTTTAAATCGAGTTTAGACGTTACTCGGCATCATCTGCCGGTCTGTCCATGTTCTCAGTATTCTCAAGCCAAAGGGCATTGATAATCCCGAAAGAACAGGCCAACAAAACCCCTAATATCCACGTAAAATACCACATAGCAGATGCTCCTTAATGCCTAATAGAGTGAGGCTTTGTTATCTTCAATATGCTTACGGCCGATACGACCAAACATTTTAAAGTAAGTCCAGACAGTGTAGCTCAACACTATGGGTACGAAAATCGCAGCTGCAGCAGTCATAACACCTAAGGTCATTTTACTGGCTGTTGCATCCCACATAGTCAAACTGACGTTAGGGTCTAGTGACGATGGCATGACGAATGGGAACATAGCCGCACCGCAAGTCAAAATCACCATAGCCACAGTCAGTGAGCTGAATAGGAACGCAAAACCTGAACGGTTAAAGCGGCTCACCAGAATCACTAACAACGGCAATACCACACCTAAGATAGGGAACAGCATAGTGATGGGGTATTTGTCATAGTTGGCAAGCCAAGCACCCGCTTCAATCGCCACTGTTTTCATTGCTGGGTTAGACACCGCATTATGGTCAAGGACAGATGTCACTACATAACCATCGATACCATTGGCTAACCACACGCCCGCAGCGGCAAACAACACAGCCACTAACAGGGCGAAGAATTGTGTCGCTTTCGCAGCACGCACTCGCAGCTCGCTATCTGTCTTCATTTGTAGCCAAGAAGCGCCTTGCATCATAAACATGCTCACGCTCACAAGACCTGCCAGTAGACCAAAAGGATTCAACAGACCGAATAGACCGCCGTGGTAAGTCGCACGTAGGAACTCGTCGAATTCAAACGGTACGCCTTGTAACAAGTTGCCAAAGGCTACACCTATGATCAGTGGAGGTACAAAACCGCCGGCAAACAAGGCCCAATCCCATGACTTACGCCACTTTGGATTTTCGATTTTAGAACGGTAATCGAATCCGACTGGACGCATGTAGAGGGCAAACAGCACTAACATCATGGCGACATAGAAGCCAGAGAAAGACACTGCATACACCATAGGCCAAGCAGCAAATAACGCACCGCCCGCTGTGATTAACCACACTTGGTTGCCGTCCCAATGGGGAGCAATAGTGTTGACCATGATACGGCGTTCAGTATCGTCTTTGCCTATGATTGGCAGTAACGCACCGACACCCATGTCAAAACCGTCAGTAACCGCAAATCCGATGAACAGTACGCCGATCAGAGCCCACCAGATAACTCTTAATATTTCATAATCAAACATAATGAAATCCTCTGCTTAGGCTTCTAGGTTCTCGAAATGATAACGACCAGTTTTTAAACTGCTCGGACCAATGCGGGCAAACTTAAACATCAAGAACATCTCAATCACCAGCAGCACAGTGTAGAACAGGGTGATAGAAAGGATACTGAACCATAAGTCGCCAGTCGTTAAGCTTGAGGCAGACATAAAGGTCGGTAATACCTCAGAAATCGTCCAAGGTTGACGACCATACTCAGCCACAAACCAACCACATTCAATCGCAATCCAAGGCAATGGCAAGCTATAAAGTGCAGCTTTAAGTACCCATTTCTTCTCGACGATTTGATGACGTGTGCTTTGCCAGAATGCCGCAGCAAATACGAATAACATGATAAAGCCTAGACCCACCATCACACGGAAGCTCCAGAAAATCGGTGCTACGTTCGGGATAGAATCTTTAGCAGCCGCTTTAATTTGCTCTTCAGTGGCATCGACCACTTTATCTGTGTAGCGTTTCAGCAAGAAACCATAGCCTAAGTCGACTTTTGCTTCTTCGAAGGCCGCACGTAATTCAGGCGTTTCTTCACCCGCACGCAGCTTCACTAACATTGCATAGGCTTTCATACCGTTACGGATGCGCACTTCATGCTCAGCAATCAAGTCATGGATACCCGTGACTTCTTCATCCAATGAACGTGTTGCCACAATGCCCATAGCATAAGGAATTTTGATCGCATAATCCGTGTGCATGGTTTCTTGATTTGGGAAACCAACCGCAGTAAAGGCCGCAGGAGCAGGCTCAGTGTGCCATTCAGCTTCAATCGCCGCTAATTTAACACGCTGTGCTTCACCGACTTTATAGCCAGATTCATCACCTAACACGATAACCGATAGAATTGCCGCCATACCAAAGCTTGCCGCAATCGCGAATGAGCGACGGGCAAAAGGTAAGTCACGTTTCTTGAGGATGTAATAAGCACTGATTGCCAGTACAAACATGGCACCCGCGACATAACCCGAAGCCACAGTGTGAACAAACTTCACCTGCGCAACAGGGTTAAACACCACTTCGGCGAAGCTGGTCATTTCCATGCGCATGGTTTCGTAATTGAACACTGACCCCACAGGGTTTTGCATCCAACCGTTTGCCACTAAAATCCACAATGCCGACATGTTAGAGCCAAAGGCCACTAACCAAGTCACCACTAAATGTTGACGTTTAGTGAAACGATCCCAACCGAAGAAGAACATACCAACGAAGGTAGATTCGAGGAAGAAGGCCATTAAACCTTCAATAGCCAGAGGCGCACCAAAGATGTCCCCTACGTAATGCGAATAGTAAGACCAGTTAGTACCAAACTGGAATTCCATTGCCAAACCTGTGGTAACCCCCAAGGCAAAGTTAATACCAAATAACTTACCCCAGAACTTAGTCATATCTTTATAAATTTGTTTATCCGTCATCACATACAGTGATTCCATGATAGCCAGCAAAAATGCCAACCCCAACGTCAAGGGAACAAACAGGAAGTGATACATGGCTGTCAGCGCAAACTGCAACCGCGATAGCTCAACAACCTCTTCAACAATCATCGGTGACTCCTTACTTGGTGCGTCCAATTGCTATGATAAAACCCGCGTTAATCACAGCAAGTGCCTTTGTAGGATAGTGAGTTTTCATTTTGTGTTTATATCTGAACATCAGTATAAACCGTTAAATTTAATCTTTTGCATTAGTTCGAAGCAGCAAGGGCTAAAAAGTACCAATATCCGTCGCATATTGAGACGCGAGTCACACTATCGCAAGTAACTGAGACCGACACCTTACCACTCAATCAATCAAATGATCTCATCGATATAAATATCAGATAGTTAAGATATTTATTCGTTTTCATTTGTGGCTATTTTATACCACCTCGCTTTGATGCAAATCAATCAAACTCAGTGGTTTAGGTGGGTTTTGCGGTGAGGTACACACTTCCCCATTGAGAGGGATTGACAACCACATAAAACAGGAGTAGTGAGCAAGCGTTAATTAATGTAAACCCATACTTTTATTGATTAGCCGCCACAAATCAGCTTAAGCTACCAAAAAACTAACAAACAAATAATGTTGCAACAAATTAACTAAAAAACTTAAAAATGTTTTTAGAGAAATATTAATTTAAAACCTTTAAAATCAATATATAAATCCACATATAGAAATAAAAATATAAAAACAGCATTAAAATTCATTAGTTTTAATAATGAATAATTGTATTTTTTCTCGTTTGAGAAGCTAACCTGAGTTGTTTAATATATGCCCTGTGTTAAGGAGACAATTTGGTAGAACTGGTGTCGTAGCCCAGTCAATGCCAACTTCGCGCACATAGGTATTAACTTTTGGTGTGGAGATATCGATATGACTAAATTATTTGAACGTGTGGTTAACAGCTACAAGCGTGTTTTTGTTGAACTTTATACAGCTAATGAGCTGAAATAATTCCCCGAATTACTCGTGAAATTTATTGCATTAATTTGAAGTTTTGTTAGCGCAAAACGAGCCCCCCTCTCCTTGAGAGTGGGGGCTTTTTCTATTCTAAAGCCATAAAATCTGCCTTCAACTCTAGAACCCCATAAAACGTCACTCTCAGTATCAAGTACGCAACATACCTATTAATAGGTATTTACCGTAAAAAGATGCTGTTTTATCACTTTGATCCATTAGATTATTTGCAACAAGTGTTAATGATTTGAAATGCAAGATATTTCATAAAAGTGCATTTTAAATATAAAAAAAGGAGCGAAATTATCGCTCCTTTTTTACGATTAACTAAACCCGCTTTTACCCTTCAAAACTGATAAAAGCCGCTGAGTTTACTCGCTTACCCTAAGGTCACTCGCGCATTACGGAACATACGCATCCAAGGGCTATCTTCACCCCAAGCATCCGGATGCCAAGAGTTCGCTACAGTCCTGAACACACGTTCTGGGTGTGGCATCATCAACGTCACGCGGCCATCAGTCGTACAAATCCCCGTCAAGCCATTTGGCGAGCCATTCGGATTTTGTGGATACTGAGTCGCGATATCACCCTTACCATTGACAAAACGCAGGGCAATTGTGCCTGACGCTTCGGCAATCGCCAGCGCTTCAGGGCTGGCAAACTCAGCCAAACCTTCACCGTGCGATACAGCGATAGGCATACGCGAACCTGCCATACCTTGGAAGAATAACGACGGGCTCTGTTGCACTTCAACTAAGCTGAAACGCGCTTCAAAACGCTCTGAGCGGTTACGCACAAAACGTGGCCAATGTTCGCTTCCTGGAATGATTTCTTTCAGGTTCGACAGCATTTGACAGCCGTTACACACGCCGAGGGCAAAGCTTGAATCACGTTCAAAGAAACGTGAAAACTCATCGCGCGCACGGTCATTAAACAGAATCGACTTAGCCCAACCTTCACCTGCGCCTAATACGTCACCATAAGAGAAACCACCACAGGCCACTAGACCTTGGAAATCCTCTAGGCTGATACGGCCAGATAAAATGTCAGACATGTGCACGTCGCGGCTTTCAAATCCTGCGCGATCAAAAGCAGCTGCCATTTCCACGTGGGAGTTAACGCCCTGCTCACGCAAAATCGCCATCTTAGGCGCAGCGCCTTTAAGAATATAAGGCGCGGCAACGTCAGTGCTTGGATCGAAACTTAAGTTAACCGTTAAGCCTAAATCGCTTTCGTCTTGCTTAAGTTTGAACTCTTCCAGTGCGCACGCTGGGTTATCACGCATGGCTTGCATACGATAAGTGGTTTCTGACCACACAGTACGCAGCGCAACACGGCTATCACTGAAAATTTCACGCGTGCCATCTTTAATGGTGATGCGTTGATCGTCAGCTAACGTCCCAATCACATGGCAAGGAACGCCAGCGATAGCAAACTGAGCGGCAATTTTCGCAGCGTTGTCGCGGCTCACTTGCAGCACAGCGCCGAGCTCTTCATTAAAGAGTCGCTCTAAATCCGTGCCCTGCAAATCTTCTACATCTATGTCTAAGCCAGTATTACCCGCAAAGGCCATTTCCACTAAGGTGGTAAATAAGCCACCGTCGCTTCGGTCGTGGTAAGCGATAACGGATTTCTTAGCCACTAGATTTTGCATGGTTTCAAAGAAACCGCGCAGCAGTGCAGCATCGTCAAGATCCGGCGCAATATCACCTAGCTCACCAAACACTTGGGCTAAACAAGAACCGCCTAAACGATTTTTACCCGCACCGAGATCCACTAACAGCAAAGACGTTTCGCCTTTATCTGTGCGCAGCTCTGGCGTCACTGTATTGCGAATATCTTGCACCACGCCAAAAGCAGTGATGACCAATGACATGGGCGACGTCACGGTTTTATCCGCGCCATCTTGCTGCCATGCGGTCTTCATCGACATAGAGTCTTTACCGACCGGAATGGTCAGACTCAGCTCAGGACACAGTTCTTCACCTACGGCTTTCACCGCTTCATAAAGGCCCGCATCTTCTCCGGGGTGACCCGCAGCAGACATCCAGTTAGCAGAAAGCTTGATACGCTTAAATGAACCGATATCGGCACCGGCGATGTTCATGATTGATTCAGCCACTGCCATACGGGCAGATGCGCCAAAATCAAGCAGTGCCAGCGGTGTACGCTCGCCCAGTGACATTGCTTCACCGGCGTAGGTATCAAAGCTTGCCGCAGTGACCGCGCAATCGGCCACAGGCACTTGCCATGGACCCACCATTTGGTCACGGTTAACTAAACCCGTTACTGTGCGGTCGCCAATGGTGATAAGGAAGGTTTTATCCGCAACTGTAGGCAAGCTCAGTACGCGTTTAACCGCTTCTTTAACATCAATCTTGTTTTGTTCGAGCGCTGGAGATACCGCTTTGGCTGATACCACATCGCGGCTCATCTTAGGCGCTTTGCCTAATAAGACTTCAAGCGGTAAATCGATAGGATTATTATCGAAATGGCTGTCGCTAAGCGTCAGGTGTTTCTCCGCCGTCGCTTCACCCACAACCGCAAACGGTGCGCGCTCGCGCTCACAAATTGCAGTAAATAGTGCGAGGTTTTCAGGGGCAACTGACATCACATAACGTTCTTGTGATTCGTTACACCAGATTTCCAGCGGGCTCATGCCTGGCTCATCTGAAGGCACATTACGCAGATTGAATAAACCGCCGCGCTCGCCGTCATTCACAAGTTCAGGGAAAGCGTTCGACAAACCGCCCGCGCCCACATCGTGGATAAATTGGATAGGGTTTTTATCACCAAGCTGCCAGCAACGGTCAATCACTTCCTGACAACGACGTTCCATTTCTGGGTTTTCACGTTGCACAGAAGCAAAGTCGAGATCTTCACTCGATTGACCCGATGCCATAGATGATGCGGCGCCGCCACCCAAACCAATGTTCATCGCTGGGCCACCCAGCACAATCAGCTTAGCGCCAACGGTGATTTCGCCCTTCTGTACATGTTCTTCGCGAATGTTGCCTAAACCACCGGCCAACATTATGGGCTTGTGGTAACCACGCACTTCAACGCCGTTATGGCTGCTGACTTCCTGCTCGTAGGTACGGAAATAACCGACCAGTGCAGGACGACCAAACTCGTTGTTAAATGCCGCGCCGCCCAGTGGGCCTTCGGTCATGATATCGAGCGCGCTAACGATACGATCTGGTTTACCGTAGTTACCTTCCCATGGTTGAACAAAACCTGGGATTTTTAAATTTGATACGCTAAAGCCCGTTAAACCTGCTTTAGGTTTAGAACCACGACCCGTCGCGCCTTCATCACGGATTTCACCACCTGAACCCGTTGCAGCGCCAGGATAGGGGCTGATGGCGGTTGGATGGTTGTGGGTTTCCACTTTCATCAGGATGTGCATAGGTTCAGTGTGATAGTTGTACACCCCATCAGGATCGGGGAAGAAACGACCGGCAACTGAGCCTTCCATCACAGCGGCATTATCTTTGTAGGCAGATAACACGTGATCTGGGGTGGATTCAAAGGTGTTCTTGATCATTTTGAACAATGACTTAGGCTGAACTTCACCGTCAATTGTCCAATCTGCGTTAAAAATCTTATGACGACAATGCTCAGAGTTCGCCTGAGCAAACATCATCAATTCAATGTCATGGGGATTACGGCCTAAACGGACGAAGTTTTCGACTAAATAGTCAATTTCATCTTCGGCTAAGGCAAGGCCCAATGCTGTGTTAGCCACTTCAAGTGCGCGGCGACCTTCGGCAAGAATATTGACGCTTTTAAACGGCGCAGGCTCAGTGCGTTTGAATAACACATCGGCTTTGGCAAAATCATCAAGCATGATTTCAACCATGCGATCGTGCAACAGCGCATTTAAGGCTTGTTGCTGCGCCACTGTCAGTGCATCTGACTCGACATAATACGCAACGCCTCGCTCCAAACGCTTCACTTTACCAAGGCCACAATTGTGCGCGATGTCAGTGGCTTTTGAAGACCAAGGAGAAATAGTACCGGGGCGAGGAGTGACAAACAGGAGTGAACCTTGGGGGATATGAGCTTCTATCGCAGGTCCATAGGTGAGAATTTTTTCAAGTTGCTGGCGTTCATTTGTATCGAGCAACTCGCTCAAATCCGCTAAATGGACATACTCAGCATAGATTTGGCGTACCGGAAGCGCAGCGTTTTCGCAGGCCTCCATCAGCTTTTGCACCCTAAACGTCGAGAGTGCAGGGGCTCCGCGGATGATCTCCATCACGTCTATTCACCTTATTATTTATTATTGCAGGGGTCAGAGGTGGCGCTATTATAAGGAAATGTCTGCCACAAATCACCTGTGACCTTACGCAAAACAGTGTTTCCTGTGATATAAAAAACGCGACCATTTTAAGTCGCCATTTTCCCCCACGAATGATTTTTTTACGTTATCGCAGACAAACGGATATAATCCCACCAATGTCGGCCAGTTCACCACGCATGCCCCACTGTTAACTCGCTATCTATAATATTGATTTTATTTACTATAAGCACATTTAATGACTCGACTCCTGTTCGCTCTTATCTTAGGTTTCTTACTGACTGCCTGTCAGCAGGTGACCGTGGACGAAACAGAATTCGTGCCGAAAAAATTAACTGAGTTAAGAGTCGGCACACTTTACGGCCCACAGATTTATATGACATCGGGCCAAGGTGATAGCGGTTTCGATTACGATATGGCGGTATTGTTCGCAGAATACTTAGATGTGCCCTTAAAAATGGTGCCCTACACTAACCGCACCGAGCTGTACGAAGCCCTTAAAAAGAATGAAATCGACCTGATTGCCGCGGGCATGACAGAAACACCCGCAAGGCGTGAACAGTTCCGCCTAGGACCGCCGCTGTACCGCGTTAATCAAGTATTGGTGTATCGCGAAGGCATGCCAGCACCCAAAGACATCAGCGACCTAAAAGGTAAGATCACTGTCATCGCCGACTCTTCCTTCGTCGAGACATTAACTCAATTGCAAAAGCATTATCCAACGCTGGTGTGGGATCAAATTACCGACAAAGACAGCGAAGAATTGCTGGCTATGATCGCCAACAAAGAAATTGACTACACCATAGCCGACTCCAGCAGCGTACAAATCAACCGCCGCTACTTACCCGATCTGCGCTCAGGCCCCGTACTTGAAGAAAAGCTCGATGTAGTCTGGCTGTTGCCGCCGACCCGCAGTGATGAACTCATGAGTCAGTTGCTGGCCTTTTGGCATCAAGAAAAGCTGGCTGGCACGCTCGATCATCTCAACGAGAAATACTTTGGCCATGTGAAGCGCTTCGATTATGTCGATACTCGGGCATTTATCCGCGCTATCGAAACCGTCTTGCCCCGCTATCGTCAGCTATTTGAAACCCATGCGGGCAATTTAGATTGGCGTAAGCTTGCGGCGACTAGCTATCAAGAGTCCCATTGGAATCCCCATGCCCGCTCGGCAACGGGGGTGCGCGGCATGATGATGTTGACTCAGCCTACGGCAAAAGAAATTGGCATCACCAACCGTTTGGATGCGGAAGAAAGTATCCGTGGCGGCGCGGCCTATTTGAACGATATGATCAATCGTCTGCCAGAATCCATTCCCGAGAGTCAACGTATGTGGTTTGCACTGGCGTCCTACAACATAGGGTATGCCCATGTTGAAGATGCGCGAAAGCTGGCCGAATCGATGGAATTAAATCCAAATGCTTGGCGAGATTTAAAGAAAGTGCTGCCACTGCTGCAAAAGCGTAAGTACTATCAAAAAACCCGCTACGGCTATGCCCGTGGCAGTGAAGCCGTCCATTACGTCGACAGTATTCGCCGCTACTACGACACATTAGTCTGGGTGGATAATCAGTCGAAACAGCAAAACCCCGAGGAAGAACCGAGCGATCTTGCGTCGGAAGAACCCGCCATTCCCGCTGGAACATTAAGCCCAGAACAACCTAAGTAATCTATATTACCTGAGCCAAGCGTTAGAGCTAGGTTTCTAGGCGCTGAGTTTAGAAGCTAGAGCTAGAGTCAAAACTATATCCAAGCTGGCTTAACTGGGCTGAATCCAACTCAGGTTTACGATTAAAACATCACTTAGATCAGCTTATCTGACCAGTGCTATTGCTGCACTCAAGTGCAACTGCTACTGTCTTAGGGTTATGACCTGCAATACATCTCTGCAGGGCATCGATAATAACAATGAATGGGGTCAATATGAGAAGAAAAACCATCAGCAATACTGTCGCGCGTCGTCGTACTTTACTTAAAGTTCGCCATCGTCGTATTTTGAATCGTCAGAAACTGTTCTTTACTTTTATTCAGTCTCAGGATTAATCCTGTCACTTCTAGCACTGTTTACTCTATCGCTTGCTGCGCCTTTTGAGCCTGTTTCAGGGCTTTTTTTTCCTCTCTACGCCGTTTAAAAAAACGACTCAATTGCGCGCTACAAGCGTCGGCTAATACACCCGATGTTACTTCAACTTGATGATTAAATGCCGGGTGTTGCAGTAAATTCACCACAGTACCCGCTGCACCGGTTTTTTCATCCCGAGCACCAAAAACCACCCGCGCGATCCGGCTGTGCACCATAGCACCTGCACACATAGCGCAAGGTTCAAGCGTGACATATAAAGTCGCGTCTAACAGGCGATAGTTTTCGACCAAACGCCCCGCTTCCCGTAAACATAAAATTTCCGCATGGGCGCTAGGATCGTGTTGGCTAATGGATAAATTGTAACCCGTCGCAATTTGCTGGCCGTCTTTGACCAGAACCGCCCCTACAGGTACTTCACCCTCGGCCTCGGCTTTCTCGGCCATCAACATAGCCACTTGCATCCAATGTTCATCTAACTTCATTTGGTCCACTAGGCTGTCACTCATCTGTAAAAATACGGCAATTATACCTATAACTGATAAAAAAGGCGCACTTGGCGCCTTTCACTGGATAAGGATTGAGCCCTCTCGATTGTTGCTTGAGTAGATAATAGGCTTTCATCTCTCTCGGGATTGGACCTGCAGAATTCGGATAGAGTAACCTTTATTCAAACCTTTGCTCGCGCTCCATATCCTCCCGCTGTTCTCGCAATTTCTCATACTCGATCCACTCAACCAGTTTTGCTGACACCGATTTAGCAGCCATCGCAATATTCGGATTCCCATGTTCAAGTAATCCTCTAATAGCATCCGCTCTAGGTTGCATCGCGCTTACTCTGCTACCAGACCAAGATGAAGGAGTAACACGTTCAGCGAATGCCTCCAGAACGGCTTCAGGTTCAGGAGATACTTCCAGAAGTCTGAGCGCCGGCTCTGATATAACTTCCCCCTGTTCTCCATCCGGTTCCCAGAGGCTAATACCCGCCGCTACAGTCGCCCACACGTTGGTATTGTTTCTGGCACTGCACCATTCAATCAACACGTCCACATCGATTTTGGCGAGAATTGACTGCTCGAATCCGCTATGCAGAATAAAGAACTGTCGCAGAGGTTGTTGCTCTTCAGTGCCCTCAAAAACACGATTCAGGAATGCTGCTGGCATTAATGCCGCAGTCGACGCAATGGTGTTTTCGCATGAATAAATGTAACCATAGTTGTCATCGACAACAGTAAATATGGTATCCAACCACTCTTGCTTTGCGGCCTCATTGCCATTAAAGCGCAACGCAGCACTGATCACACGCTCCATTCGGTAATCCCTGCCACCGCTATAATCGTCATGATTTTTTGAGAGACTCAAGATCGCAGCTCTTAAACCTATTTGTCGAAAGTCGGGACCAAGTGTATCAACTGCACCATCTAACCTCATGCTTAGCGCCTCTAGCACCACATCACCACCATTCGGTTTACTCAGGAGCCGTTGAGCGAGATTGATAATACGGCCTTTAGGCAAATGCGCATACTCGGCCCGCCAGAGGATTGGTTCATACATGCTCGGGTGAATTTCTGGGTCATCCAGAATTGTCATACAACGATCTAGGTCGGTTTCTGTAAATGTCCCAAAAGGATGTAGATAGACTAATGCGCGCCGAAGTATAGGATGTTGGGCGCACTGGTCGAGTAGATCTTGGGTTAGAGCTAAATCGACGGAGTTTACAGCTTCAATGAAGCCGCCGAAGACTGAAAATCCTCTATTAGCTTCGGGTTGTAGTCCCAATTGATCAATGAGTTGCTGCCAGTTGACCCGCAAATCATGTGCCCCTTTCGCCAAGCCCCGCCCAAATGCAGTGCGATAGGGCATCCAATCGTTGGAGAACAGGTTACACCCCAACTCGCCAAGCTCATGCTCTGATGCGGCGAAGTCCTCACCCAATTGAAGCGCCTTGGCTTCAAGTCGCTTCTCAGCTTCGCTATGCTTGTTGGTGTCTTCATGATCAAAATCAACGTCAAGCGTCCAATAGTAGTGCTCATTACTGAGCACATATGTCATTATTTCCGAAACCAAGTCATGGGGCTCCAACTCCCTCTCCAATGCGGCAAGGTTGTCCGGCAGCGGCTCAATATTATCTTCACCATCTCGCTTGGTATGGTCGAAATAGATCGTTGAACGCACCGCTTTCCACCCCTCACCCCAAGGGTAATGCGCATGTAACTTGCGCGCTGCATCAATGAGTTTTTCCCTCATTGCAACTTGTCGCCACATGCCTCGAAATGTTTTCGCCAGCGTCTGTCTTGCGAGATCTTCAAGAGTCGAATCACCGGAGGTTCCCAGTTTGACAGCAACGTCGATAAAGGCGCTACGCCACTGAACAAGCTGATCGTGATTGGGTTGAAATCCATAATCTCTTGGGCGAGCACCAAACTCGTTTACCCCAAACCTTATCCACTGGGTCCCTAATGCTATCGAGAGCATCCTAAAACCCAGCGACCTACGTCCAGCCACACTTGATGAAAGACATTCATTCATGATCGCAACGCGTTGATCTAAAGATGCGTGTGTGCCAGAGTGATATGCTTGAAAGAACTTCGTTATCTGATTTCGCGCAGAAGCATTGTTGTTGCTTTCCTCTTCGAAGTCCGCTAAATGGATGAGGAGCCTAATGCACCGTTCAAAGGCGATCGGTTCATACGCCAACAATAGCAGAAGATTGATAATTGACGTTCGTCGAGACTTATAACCTGGTTTCATGCCTTTAAAATCAGAGGTGATAAGTATCGCTTCAATCCTGTCGAGCAGAACTTCTGGCGTTACTGGTGCGATATAATCCAGCATTCGTGCCGATATATCGTTTAATTCGGTTATCCGCCCCAGCAACCCATCGGGTTGAAGCCAAATCTCAACGATCTCTTTCGCCACAGGATGATCGTGCAACAACCCTAGCCTATGTGCGAAAGACATGAGTAAGCGTTGACGGCCGGGGGCTTCAAAGGTTTCTCTGAGTTGAGCAACTGGTAAATTATTCAGTGCCGATGTCGCCAACTTATTGGCAATGACATGGGGCAAAATAGCTCTCCAAAAAGCCCTCTTCTGTACAATATGGCGGTCTGACAACTTGTTGACTGACCGAGACAACTGACTTGCGGAATACCCAAAGTTCGAACCCAATACCTCAAGTTCGTTTTGGCCTTTCTCAACAGTTGCTACCGAGAACGAATAGACCAGAGACAGTACTTCAGCGTACTCACGCAGGCTATCATCTGGGCCTCTGCGCTGCTCAAACAAGCGATCAAACAACTGAGCATCAGAAAGCTGAGCCAAACTCTCACCGTCTTCAACCCGCTCGGCGATAGCTAGGGATACCCTCGCATTACCATCAGCAAACGCGGCAATTCGGCGGGCGTCATTCTGGCCGATTTTAGGGAAACGGCGCAGCAGAAGCTGTTCAGCCACCTCAGGCCCTACCGCTTCTATATGGATGACCTCTGTGGTCTGAGGCTTATCGTCTCTGATGTCATATTCAACCGTGATAAGGCTGACCATTGTGCCTACGGCCGATACCTTGCTTGCAAGCGAAGAGTGTAAATCTGAAGGGCAATTATCGAGGATCATGATGACCCGTTTACCCACTGCAATCAGCCTGTCTAGCATTGCTGTAGCAGAAGGCTCCTGACTTTCACCTGTATCGACATAGACTGCGATAGTCCGGTCAAGCGCATCTGTGCCGACTGTCTCATCAAAAAGTGCCTGCACAATTCTGGTCTTTCCAACACCAGATAACCCAGTGATGCGAACCGCCTTCTTAGTGGAGCGAATAAGATCTCGCATCGGGCCGATAGCGTCATTAATGCTGAGCTGTTGCCCCCAGCCTGACGGCAGTCACAGTGACTCCCGAGGCTGAAATCAAGGTGTCAGGCGTCCCCTCTGGTGGATTGCTCCATGCGCCGTATGGCTGCCAACCTGAATATCCCTGACCGAGATTTCTTTTTGTCCAGAGCATGACTGACGGATGTTGCCGTACCCATTGAGCCAGTTTAGAACGGTCGTAGAAGTCCAAGTAAAGATTGTCACTATTAGGATCATCCGCTACGGCATCTCGCATTGCTTTGAGGCGGTCCCTCTTCATAGGAGGAGAGCAATCATCACCTAAGCTGACAATGATATAGCTCCCACCTCTTTTGGCATGTTCAGAGATGGTCAGTGACAGTTTCCCAGCGGTGACCATTTCCTTGATGATCGCAGCCCTCGGCATTGAATGCTTTTTGGCCTGAAGAATTGTGTTGGGTCTTTCAAGAAAACCTGTGCTCAGCTGTTCGACGGGGACTTGAACGTGAATATCAATGCCACCATCAGGAGCATTAATTGAGCCTGACCAGTTTACATATGCAGGGCTATGTCCCTGCGCAGCTATTTCAGCCTCGGCAAGGCGAGCAATCAACTCTTCGAGCTGAGTATCGGAGAGTCGGAGTAATTCGTCTTTCTCAATATCAAAAATTGCCACGGTAATCCTCAGCTGAACATCTTGTTAACCCTATCGAGAGCAAGATAATTTTATTGGATAATCAATAATTCGATAATAACAGCTCTTAGCATAATGATTAAAAAGAAGTTTAAGGAGGAAAACCTTGCAAATTAGATATGTTAACCCACATAGCGGTACACAATCCCGCATTCGTAATAAAGTGCAGCCTTATATAATTACTCCATCAAAGGACTGCTGTTTGCGTACAAAGCGATACTGACTGCTTCAGATTTGTGGATCACCTTGTTTTTTGAGTCAATATCGTTACCCCAATAAAAAATGCCAGTCAATAAAATGACTGGCATTGAGATAAACCATAAATAGTATTTTATTAGCTATTTATATTTGGGCTATTCCCATTCGATAGTCGCTGGTGGCTTGCCAGAAATATCGTAAACCACACGGGAAATACCATCGACTTCGTTGATGATGCGGTTAGACACACGACCTAAGAAATCATAGGGCAGATGTGCCCAATGGGCCGTCATAAAATCAACGGTTTCAACGGCGCGCAGTGACACAACCCAATCATATTTACGGCCATCACCCATAACACCGACTGAGCGTACAGGTAAGAACACGGTAAAGGCTTGGCTGACTTTATTGTACAGGTCGGCTTTATGCAGTTCTTCGATGAAGATAGCATCGGCGCGGCGCAATAAGTCACAGTATTCTTTCTTCACTTCACCTAATACGCGCACACCAAGACCTGGTCCTGGGAACGGGTGACGATAAAGCATGTTGTATGGCAGACCTAACTCAAGACCAATTTTGCGCACTTCATCTTTAAACAGTTCGCGCAGTGGCTCAACTAATCCCAGTTCCATATCGGCTGGCAAACCGCCAACGTTATGGTGAGATTTAATCACATGTGCTTTGCCTGTGGCACTGCCAGCAGATTCAATCACGTCTGGATAAATCGTGCCTTGCGCTAACCATTTGGCATTGGCGCATTTTTTCGATTCTTCATCGAAAATTTCCACGAATACGCGGCCGATGATCTTACGCTTAGCTTCTGGATCGGCTTCGCCTTTCATCGCGTCGAGGAAACGGTTTTCCGCATCAACGTGAATGATATTCAGGCCGAAATGATCGCCAAACATTTCCATCACTTGCTCGGCTTCGTTCAAACGTAATAAACCGTTATCAACGAATACGCAGGTCAGTTTTTTGCCGATAGCGCGGTGCAGCAACATAGCCACAACCGACGAATCGACACCGCCCGATAGCCCTAAAATCACCTCATCATCGCCGATTTGCTTCTTCAAGCGCTCAATCGCATCTTCGATGATAGAGGAAGGTTTCCAGTTAGCCGCACAGCCACAAATGTCTAAGGCAAAGTGCGATAACATCCGCATGCCTTGCCGAGTGTGGGTCACTTCAGGGTGGAACTGTACGCCGAAGAATTGCTTCTCTTCGTTTGCCATAGCAGCAAATGGGCAAGTGTCCGTTTTAGCAACTGCCACAAACCCTTCAGGAATGGCCGACACTTTATCGCCGTGGCTCATCCATACGTCGAGTAAGGGTTTGCCTTCGCTATTAACTGCGTCTTCAATGCCTTTGAATAGCAAGGAATCTGTCAGCATTTCAATTTGAGCGTAGCCGAATTCACCTTCACCCACACCTTGGATCACTTTACCGCCCAGCTGCTCAGACATGGTTTGCATGCCGTAGCAAATGCCCAGTACAGGCACGCCCGCAGTAAATACGTATTCAGGCGCACGCGGCGAGTTTTCAGCCGTTACACTTTCAGGTCCGCCAGCAAGAATAATACCGTTCGGGGCAAATTCGCGGATTTGGGCTTCTGTTACATCCCAAGCCCATAATTCACAGTACACACCGATTTCACGGATACGACGGGCAATCAGTTGAGTGTACTGAGATCCAAAATCGAGGATCAGTATCTTGTGCTCATGAATATCGCTCATGGGTAACCTTTATCTCATCTATTGTTTTAACATTGCTCAACGCGGCGAGAGCCAGCCTTGAGTATTGGATCACACGCTTTACAAAGGGGGCGGCCTATCGCCGCCCCTCTTATCAAACGATTAAGAACCTGAACGGTAGTTCGGCGCTTCTTTAGTGATAGTCACATCGTGCACGTGAGACTCGCCCATGCCTGCTGAAGTCACTTTCACAAATTGGGCTTTTTCATTCAGTTCTAGAATGGTGGCACAACCCGTTAAGCCCATGCATGAACGCAGACCGCCCATATGTTGATGGATGATTTCCTTCAACTTGCCTTTGTAAGGCACGCGCGCTTCAACACCTTCTGGGACTAACTTGTCGGCAGCATTATCTGATTGGAAATAGCGGTCAGATGAGCCTTGAGACATAGCGCCTAAAGAACCCATACCACGGTAGGATTTATACGCACGGCCTTGATAGAGTTCAGTTTCGCCTGGCGCTTCCTCAGTTCCCGCAAACATTGAGCCCGCCATGATGCAAGATGCACCCGCGGCTAATGCTTTGGCTAAGTCACCAGAGAAACGAATACCACCATCGGCAATCACAGGAATACCTAGGCTCTTCATAGCTGCGGCAGCATCTGAAACGGCTGTGATTTGTGGCACGCCAACACCAGTTACGATACGAGTCGTACAGATAGAACCAGGGCCAATACCGACTTTAACTGCGTTAACGCCGGCTTCGACCAGCGCTAATGCGCCTTCAGCCGTGGCAACGTTACCACCGATAATTTGCAAATCAGGATGTTTAGCGCGGGTTTCACGAATGCGTTGTAAAACGCCTTCTGAATGTCCGTGTGAAGAATCGATAAGTAATACATCAACGCCAGCTTTAACGAGTGCGTCAACACGCTCCTCGTTACCTGCGCCCGCACCAACTGCAGCGCCAACACGTAAACGGCCTAACTCATCTTTACAGGCGTTAGGTTTACGTTCGGCTTTCTCGAAGTCTTTAACTGTGATGAGGCCTTTCAGCTTATAGTTATCATCAACCACAAGCACTTTTTCGATACGGTGTGAGTGCATCAATTTTTGCACTTCATCTAATTTAGTGCCTTCGGCAACAGTGACTAAACGCGCTTTAGGCGTCATCACTTCTTCTACCGTTTTGCTCCAATCCGTCACGAAACGTACGTCACGGCCAGTAATGATACCGACCAGCTCGTTTGCTTCGTTAACCACTGGATAACCCGCAAAACCATTCTTCAGTGTTAACACTTTCAGATCGGCTAAGGTCGTTGATGGCGTCACAGTTACAGGTTGTTGAACCACGCCCGCTTCGTAAATTTTTACTTTACGAACTTCTTCGGCTTGTTTTTCAATGCTCATGTTTTTATGAATAAAGCCTAAGCCGCCTTCCTGCGCCATAGCGATCGCAAGACGAGCTTCGGTAACTGTGTCCATAGCGGCAGACACAAGTGGGATATTCAATTCAATGGTATTGGTCAGGCGAGTTTTAAGAATGGCGGTATTTGGGAGTACAGTCGAATGCGCAGGAACAAGCAACACATCGTCAAAAGTAAGCGCTTCTTTAATTAAACGTAGCATATGCAACATCTCCCCAGTTGAGTAGGATTTAGAGGTGAAATATTGCGGCGGGATTATACCTTGCATATCGGCACTGGTAAATGGAAAATAGCAAATATCCCCATTTAATTGAGTAATTCGATGCAAGGCGCCAAAAACAATATTTATACTGTCTCGCGACTCAATGGTGAAGTCAGACAAATTCTCGAGGGACAACTGGGTAAAATTTGGCTAAATGGTGAAATATCCAACTTTTCCTCCCCCAGCTCAGGTCATTGGTATCTCACCTTAAAAGACCACTCTTCCCAGATCCGTTGTGCCATGTTTAAAGGCCGTAACCAAACGGTCAGCTTTAAGCCCATCAATGGTCAGCAAGTGTTAGTCAAAGGCGCGATCAGCGTGTATGAACCCAGAGGCGACTATCAATTATTGATTGAGTCCATGCTGCCAGCAGGGGATGGACTACTCGCCCAGCAGTTCGATGCTCTCAAAATGAAGCTCGCCGCCGAAGGATTATTCGCCGCCGACACCAAAAGACCGCTGCCAAAAAACATCCAACGCATTGGCGTTATTACTTCGCCAACCGGCGCAGCGATTCGCGATGTCTTACACGTACTCGCAAGGCGCGACCCTTCAATCGAAGTCATTATCTATCCGACTCAAGTTCAAGGTGAAACTGCAGCGCAGAGTATTTGTCAGGCAATCAATATCGCCAACCAGCGTTTAGAAGTCGATGTCTTACTGCTCACCCGCGGCGGCGGTTCGCTTGAGGATTTGTGGTGTTTTAACAGCGAAGCCCTCGCCCACACAATTTATAACAGCGCCCTGCCCGTGGTCAGCGCCGTCGGCCACGAAGTCGACACCACCATCAGTGATTACGTTGCTGATATTCGCGCCCCAACACCGTCTGCAGGTGCAGAGTTGTTATCCCAAGATAGCGACAATAAGGCGCAAAAACTCGCAACAGCTTTATCGCGCCTGCAACAAAGTGCGAAACATTATCAACTTAAGCAAGAAAGGCGACTCAGTTTGCTTGAGCACAGACTGCAGCGCCAAGATCCCAAACGGACCTTGCAGCAGTTCGAGCAAAGATTCGATGAGATGCAATTAAGACTGGAGTCGGCGCAGTCGAATCGCTTGCACATACTCAGCCGCCGTCAGCAGTTGCTCGCAAGTCGCCTTGAACAGCAATCTCCCAAGCATAAGCTCGCCATTGAGGGTAACCGCCTAAGTTATCTTGCGAGTCGCTTACAGGATGCATTGCAGGACAAACTCAGTCAAAGTGAGCAACGGATAAAATACGCGGCCCATCAACTCGAAACCGTCAGTCCGCTTGCTACCTTGAGCCGTGGCTACAGCATCACCACTGACATCCACAATCAAGTGGTCGACTCCACGGATAAGCTGACAATCGGTGATAGCCTGCAAACCCGCTTACGCCACGGGCAAGTGATATCAACCGTCACACAGATAAAGCTGCTTGAATAAGTTGATAGTTAGAATACTGATATTTATAGCTTAGATAAGCAATTTTATACTTAAGGTGAAAACAATAAGGCGCAGAATTTATCTGCGCCTTTCTATGTTGTCTAGTTTTGTTCTAGCATCCCATGCAAATGGTTTTATTGAATGCTGAATTGGCTAGCTTAAATGCAGTCTCACATCGACCCCACGCGTATCGGCATACTCTTGGCGGCGCTTATCCATTCGCGATTGGTACAAGTTAGTGTCTGCCGAACGCAGCCACTCGTGGGGATCGGCCACCTCAGAGTTTAACGAGATCCCAAAACTACACTGACAATCCTTAAAGCCTTGGCTGGCTAATTGTTCGGCTAACCCATTTAACGAACTCAGCAATAGCGGGATCCCCACCGAAGGCGTCACAACCACAAACTCATCACCACTAATACGATAAAGCTTTAAATGCGCTAAGTCCGTTGCTTGCAATAACTGCACTACCACTTGCAGTAATCTATCGCCCTCTTGATGGCCGAGCGTTTCGTTAACACTTTTCAGGCTATCGATATTCAATAGCGCTAAAGCCATAGGCTGCACCACTTTATCGGCGAAGCCTAATTGCGAATTCATATATTCATCAAAAGCATAACGATTACCGACTCGGGTCAACCCATCTAAGCGGGCCTTTTCCCACGCAATTGCGAGCTCTTCAATATGCGCCTTACGTTCCTCTGCGAGTAACTTAAGCTTATTCGCTAACGCTAAGGACAATAGCAGCGCATCAGCCGTGCCGCCCATCAGCGTCGCCAGCTCCGCATGTTCGATAAAATCAGGTGTTAGCCCCATATTCCCGGGCAAAATAATCACCGCAGGCAAGAGTAAACAAGTAAAGGCGAGAATAAAATAACGCGCTGGGGCAAAGCCTTTCATCAAGCACACATTACCGCAGGTAATCGCTAAGGCAATCCACAGCATGATCAGCACTGAGGCAATAATCGCCGTATAGGGCAACAACCAAATACTGGTCGGCAAAGCAACAATACAAGCAAACATCAAATACTGACTAAGGCGCCACAATCGTGGTGAGTAGCTAGGCAGCTGCAAGAAGTGCTTGTAAAACATGATATTAAAAATCGGCAAACTGATAAAAAACAGATGGTGCAACTCAAGGTAATGGAAATTAAACAAGTGCGCCGGCAAATGGAAGGTCAGTGCCCAGCCAGCAAAATACGCGAAGACATAAAGGCCATAATAAAGAAAAGCTTTATCGAGAATAGAGATATAAATCAGAAGATTATATAAGGCGATAAACAATAAACCGCCTAAGCACAGCAGCACTGCCATGGCGAGGCGATCAGACATCAACTGATGATCCGTCACACTTTGCAGGGCAATCTCGGGAGGCGATGAATAATAACGGCTACTGAGCTTAACCAATAGCCAATAATCCGTGCCCATATTCAAGGTGACCTTGCGGCCATAATCAAATAAAAATTCGTAGGGGGCACTGTAGCCGCTGTGGGCATGCTGTGAACTGCCATCACTGCCGAGTATCCAATAATCTACGGATTCGATAATCGAATTACTCGCATCCACTACCCAATTCGACTGACGTTGATTGACCATCACAGGCGTGATCATCCAATAGTCACCGCCGGTTAAACTCACAGAGTTAGCTTCGTCGAGTTGGCCCATCCAATGGGGCACGGCATCAAACTGTTTTGGGGGCTGTTGATCCGCTTGAGCATGGAACAAATACGGCGAGTCCAACGCAATTTCAGCGCTTAATACAGAGGGACTTAATGTCCATATAAAAAGTAAAAAACACCAAAATAGGGTTTGTTTAAGTTTGTTCATCGGCTTATTAAGTTAAAGGGCCATAGATCATTTATACAGCTATGAAGTAAATGCTAATGCTGTCAATCTTAGTCGATAGTTGGAATTGTAGGTTAACTTTATGGCCACATTTAGTTTTTTACAATCAGTTAGGCTAAATTAGTCGAATATCCCATGCCGTATGGAGCTATTTTAATCTCAAAGTCCAAACCGTGGCCTGAAATCCAAAATACAACTTAATACTGACTTATTTTTTGCTGGGATCCTATGCAGCCTCTATTGATGATTTTAGCCGCACAACTCCTGATTGCCAGTGGCAACCTCTTGGTCAAGTTGCTTGAAAATGATGCCCCCGTGTTCCAACTGGTGCTCTACAGACAACTCTTTGCCACCTTGCTAGTGCTGCCTTTTGTGTGGCGCTTGCAGGGTAATCTCAAACTTAGCCCTTATTACAAAGTGCATCTTGCCCGCGCCCTATTGATTGGACTCGGCAATGCCATTTTTATGCTTGCCATTTTGCATCTACCCCTCGCAACGGTAACCGCCGTGATTTATACCTCACCTTTGTTACTCCTCGTGCTTTCTGCGTTATTTTTGCATGAACGCATAGGCTATCGACGCTCAGTTGCGGGGATCATTGGTTTTACTGGCATTTTACTTATCAGCCAACCAACAGAGTTTAACCTGTATATAGGTTTAGCCTTTTTCGGTGCCATGACGTCGGCATTGAATAGTTTGATTTTAAAGGCCTATTCGACCCATGAACATCCTTTCTCTATGCTCTTTTGGTCTAATGCCTTTGCGATGATATTTCTGATACCGGCGACCTTATACGAAGGCGCTGATTTTAGTTTGCCAGTGGCGCAGGTGGGATTAACGTTAGGACTATTTTATATTGGCATGACCTATCTCATCATTCACGCCTATCGACGTGCCGATGCGAGCCAAATGGCGCCTGTAGAATATACCGGATTGATTTTTGCGGCCTTGTTCGGCTGGTGGATACTCGATGAAGAACTCAGCCTAGTGATGTTGATCGGTATCGGATTAGTCATTTTCTCATCCATATTGCCCAGCTACAGCGAGCTAAAAGCAAAATGGAAAAGCCGGCGAAGTTGACCTCGGCCGGCTCTTTACATCGACTGCTAAGTTAACGCAGCGAGATCAAAACGATTTGTTTTAGAAGCGGAATTTACCGCCAATATACACGCCATCTTCGAAAGTGAAATCGCGCGCATTATCGTACTCATAGGCAATCTTGCGATAACCAACATAAAACGCCATGTTTGGCGTTACGCGGTATTGCACTTTTGAATCGAGCTCATATTGACCATCAACATTACCAAACGATAAGACTGACGGTGCGTAGTAAGCGGCGGCGTGTAATGAAATATTAGGTCCCATAGATAGCGCATAACGGCCACCAACAGAAATGGCGCTACCATTTGGAGAATAGTCAGACCAAAGCTGACTTAACTTAGCGCCAACTTCAAAGTGATGCACACCCACATCATGGGTCATGTGCATTGCACCTTGGGCAATATGGCCACCCTCGTCAGCATAGATATAACCTAACACTGCGTTAGTATCTTTGCTCAATTGCAGTTCTAACTCAGTAGAAACCACATCGTTGTTCAACCCAAGATTAAATTCTGACGCATTCACTTGCAGCGCTGCCGCACTCAATAATAAAACACTTGCTACTCTGAACTTAGCCATAAAAACACCTCAATAAATGACTGTGGGTAATAGCCGCGGATCATACCGAATAAATAAAGAAAATCAGCCTATTTGCGTATAAATGGGGATAATTTGCGAGGGATATACAAATGCAAAACAAACTTGAAACAGCTGAAGATCTAAGTCTTTTCACTTACAGCACAATTATACTGCTTGAATACGATCACCCACTAAAGACAGCATTATCGCTTCAGCGTCGACATTGGCACTTAAGGCTAAATAATACCAACCCACTGTGTTGCCCGTACCGCGGATACTCAAATAATCACGCCAAAATTGAAAGCCCGCCTTCAACAAATTGGCTTGGCTCGAGGTGTTCTCGGCGCGAATAGTGGCGTATAAAATCGAGATCCCTAAAGCCTTCGCCACTTCGATACGTTTTTGCGTTAAACCTTGAGCTATGCCTTGACGTCGATAATGGGGCGACACCACCAGATAACCCAATTCACCGACAGTGCCTTTACCGGCTTTTATCGCAGCGCAACCGACTATCTCGCCCTCAAGAGTTTTCGCTAAGATCACCGCACGAGAATCGAAAAATACCTGATGGTCCAGCGGATGGGCGTTATCATCACGCCCATCAATCAATTGTGCCGCCAGCGCTAATTCCTCTAACTGTTCACTTATTACAAACTGAATGTCACTCATATCCAGATTAAACCGTTAATGTTGCCAACATACGGGGAATGCACGCCACTTAGCTGTGCACTCATATCCCACTTCGCTATCACTCTCACACTACAAATCTAACAGAGCACTATTGATATAACTGTTTATATACCAATGCACTACAGATACAAGAGGGTCGCCATACCTAAGAAAGTAAAGAAGCCAACCACATCTGTCACTGTGGTTAAGATCACTGAACCCGACAGCGCCGCATCTTGGTTAAACTTCTGCAGCACCATAGGCACGACCACACCAGCAATTGCTGCCACGGCCATGTTAATCAAAATTGCGCAGCCAATCACTATGCCTATGGTCGCTTCACCGAACCACCAGCCCGCGACTAAACCTATGACTATCGCCCACAAAAAACCGTTAACTACGCCAATGCCGAGTTCGTTCTTCATTAACGAAAACAAATTACCCGCTGAAATCTGTCCCATAGCCATGCCGCGGATCATCAGCGTCAACGACTGACTACCCGCAATGCCGCCCATAGAAGCCACAATCGGCATCAATACCGCTAACGCGACCACTTGGGATAACACATTTTCAAATAAGCCAATCGTCGCCGAAGCGAGGAAAGCTGTCAGCAAATTGATCCCGAGCCACACAGCGCGGCGCTGGGCGCCTTTCATAATCGGCGCGAACAAGTCGTCGGACTCATCCATACCTGCAGTCGCCATCAATTGCGCTTCATAATGTTCACGCACTAAAGCGGTCGCAGTTCGCAACGTCACGCGACCAATTAACTCTCCAGACTCATCGATCACAGGCAATTCGATTTCGCGGCTGTGCTCTATCGCTTCGGCCGCTTCCAATAAACTTGTGTCAGCGGATAACGCACGGCTATCCTCGGACAAGAGTGAAATCAATAATTCATCGGGATTATGTTTAAAAATGTCATACCGACGCACTGTGCCTTGATACTTATCCTGATCATCAACGATAAACAAATTGTCGTTACAATCGAGTTCAATACGGCGGAAAAAGCGCTGTGCCTGCGCAACGCTCGCCTTATCACTGAGCACCAACATTTGATGATCGGTATAACGGCCGATTTCATTCTCAGAGTACTGATCGTAGAGTTCGAATCGTTGTCGCTGACGCTCGCCCATCTGGGCCAAGGCGCGATCGGTAAAACTTTCAGGGAGATAATCACTCCACTCAATTAAATCTTCTGGGCTTAACTGGGCAAATAGCAAGTCCACTTCATTGTCGGGCATCCGTTTAAGGATCCCCATGCGCGGATCGGCACGCATTAAGCTCAACACTGTCACTCGGTCAGCAAATTCAACTTGCTGCCAACGCTCGTAACGCTCATCCAAGGGCAAGGATTCAAGCGCTAAGGCTATGGTTCCAGGTTCTGAGTCATTCAAAATTTCGCTAAACACTTCAGCTTGTTCTTCGCCTTCAACTTCAGTGAGTTGTTGAACAACCTGCCCCACGTCCGCTTGCATGTTTGTTTCGTATTCTGCGTCATTTTCTGTCACACAGATGCCCTTTTCTTTAGCTACAAAATTGCTGTAACTATATTGATAATTAAGTAAATTAGCAAACCCACAAAATAAATTGCGCACAACTAGATTGCTGGAAATCATTTTTAAGTTTATGCTGTTGACTAAGATCCTATGGAGGTGAACATGACTACGAATATATACAGCCAATCAGCGACAGACATTCAAGGCAACGCGGTAAGTTTAGAGCAGTATCGAGGCAAAGTACTCTTGATCGTTAACACCGCCAGTGAATGTGGGTTTACACCGCAATACAAGGGATTAGAAGCGTTATATCAAGAATATAAAGGTCGAGGATTAGTGATTTTGGGCTTTCCTTGCAATCAATTTGGCGCCCAAGAAAAAGCCGATGAACAAGGTATTCAAGCCTTTTGTGAATTGAATTTTGGCGTGACATTTCCACTATTTTCTAAAATAGAAGTGAATGGCGAACACACCCATCCACTTTATCAATACCTTAAGAAAGCCGCTCCCGGTGTATTAGGCACTCAAGGTATCAAATGGAATTTCACCAAATTTTTAGTTAATCGCCAAGGCGAAGCGATTGAACGATTTGCATCGACCACGAAACCCGAAGCGTTAGAAAGTAAAATTGCCGCTTTGCTAAAATAATTTACTAGCTATCTATTTGAAATTTTGCGTTTTATAAAAATTTAGATTTATTTTAACTTTTTTATGGAACTTTAACCGTACAAGCCCCCTCAAATGTATTGAACAGTGAATGTCTTTTTCATGTTCATCATCTCCCTGGGGCTTCTAGCGCGGCCCCCTTGACCTAGGAATAGGTCACTAGGCAACCATTGGGTTGCCTTTTTTTATCCCAATGATTTATATGTAAAATAAATGTCTCATTTCAACTGCTTTTTATCTCTCAGAAATTCTTTTTTAAACTTTTTGGTGTTTTTTTGCGATATCGATGAACTTAATTAAAAATGGCGACTCTGACTATAGGTAAGGATTAACGGATAAGATTAAATGCACCTTGAGAATGAAATATGTGAAGTCGCAGTTTCATCTACTCAAATGACACAGTTTCTGTTTTATCGCATTGAGTCTAATTAGTTGGTCGTTCATCATCATCTCCCTTTTGGGACACAATAGAAAACACGCTAGCGCACTGAATTCTACTTGTATCCTGCACTGATTTCCTTGTGGCAACCTTAGGTTGCCATTTTTTTTGCTCAAATTTCAACAAGCGCTAACGCTAGCTCATAGATTAATAAGCTGACACGCTTTTAATTTTTATTGCTATGATTTTAATGTAAAACAAATGTAGCACTTAAGTGTGAGCACTCAATATTTACCAGAAAAATACCTCAGAAAATCTTTTAAACTTTTTGAGATTTTTTTCTGATATCGGTGAACTTAATTAAAAATGGCGACTCTGAGTATAGGTAAGGATTAACGGATAAGATTAAATGCACCTTGAGAATGAAATATGTGGAGTCACAGTTTCATTCACTCAAATGACACAGTTTCTGTTTTATCGCATTGAGTCTAATTAGTTGGTCGTTCATCATCATCTCCCTTTTGGGACACAATAGAAAACACGCTAGCGCACTGAGTTCTATTTGTATCCCGCACTGATTTCCTTGTGGCAACCTTAGGTTGCCATTTTTTTTGCCTAAATTTCTATACGCACCTAAATCGCTATAATCGCCTAAATGTCTATAATATTAGCGACTTGTCTAATTGAACTTGAATCGAAGGGTGATAGCCTGCGCGAGCCTTTGTATAGATATCTTTTAATTCAGTATGATACCCCGCGATTTGCAGCTCAGCATAAAGTGGCCGCACAAATTTACCGCGTCCAATACGCACTAAATAAGCACTTAAAGCCGGCAACACAGGGTCGTAATGATTGCGAATCGCCACCCTAAACCAATCACAGGCAATTTCCGCATTGGTCGATTGGGTGAATTGGAATGTTTCATCCAGATCCATCAGTTGCACTTGGCTGACGACTTCCGGTAATTGGGTCAGAAAATACTGCCAATGATGTACACGCCAATCTTTCACGCTTAATCGACTCGCGGCCGTTCCCTGTAAAAAACTCGCCAGCGCATCATCAACTTTATCTAAACTCATGGATATTGGTCCGCAATATCCCTCGGGCAAACCTTCGCCATAAATCCACGTTAATAACTCGGCTTCGGTGATCTTATCTGAGTGTAATGGCAGTAAGGTTTGCTGCGCGTATTCGACAAACACTTCGGTGGTAATCGCCTTAAAGGCAAAATGATCCACATAGTTGCGTAAAAACTTATCGAACGCCACTCGCCCTAGCCTGCACTCGAGATCATGGACAAACATCGAGGCTTTATCATAGGTAAAACGATTAAAGGCAAGGTTGGGATCGCCCTGCTGCACATTGGCGGGCAAGGTTTGTTTATCCTTAGGCAAAGACGCCATTTCTTCTTTTAAGCGACCAAACTCTATCACCCACTCCAACTCTGCCTGCTCTTTGCCGTAAACCGCTTCCACGATACGGTTAGTAAAGTAAGTAGTGAAACCCTCGTTTAACCAGAGATCTCGCCAAGTTGCATTACTGACTAAATTGCCCGTCCACGAATGCGCTAACTCATGGGCAACGGTGGAAACCAAGCTTTTATCGCCGGCGATGAGTGTGGGCGTTAAAAAGGCTAAACGTGGATTTTCCATCCCGCCAAAGGGGAAACTCGGCGGCAAGATAATCATGTCATAACGATCCCACACATAAGGACCTAACAATGACTCGGCAACGTCGAGCATATGTTCGGTATCTTCAAACTCTGTTGCAGCAGCGACCAGCATACTTGGCTCGGTATAAACCCCGCATCTTGGGCCTATCGCTTGAAAGGCAATATCACCGACGGCCAGCGCCATTAAATGGGTCGGAATAGGTCGCTCCATCTCAAAGTGAAACACACCATTAAGCGGCGCGTCGGGATGATTCATCGCGCTCATAACCGCGCGCATGCCTTTGGGCACTTGCACCTTAGCCTCGAAGGTGATCCGCGCCTTAGGCGTATCCTGTAATGGGATCCAGCTGCGGGCATTGATCGGTTGCGATTGGCTAAAGAGATAAGGTAACTGTTTACCCGCAGTTTGCTCAGGTGCTAGCCACTGTAATCCTTGGGCGGCGGGAGAGGTTTGATAGTGAATGCAAACCTGTTTGCAAGGTGACGTTGGTAAACTGATACATAATTTTTGCCCGAGAATGGAATTGGCTTCACTCAGCACAAAATCGAGCGGCTCCTCATTTTCTGTTGTTAAAACACTCACTGTATCAGTGGCATTGACGCTATCTGCATCATTCACAGAAGTAACCGCGAGTATGGTTAGATCGCGGCTATCGAGCCAAAGCTCTGTTACATCGGGCTCAAGGTATTCCAAGGACAGCGTCGCTTTACCGAAAAGACGCTGCGCGTCAAAATCCACCACTAAATCCAAAGAGACATGTCTCACTTGCACTTGTTCGGTATTAGCAAAAGAATGGTAATCTCGGGTTAAATCCCAAGTCGTTGCATCCGCTAAGGTATTCTTAGTCTTAGTTGGTTGTAACACTGTCGCCTCAATATTCAAGTTATGGGCACAGGGCGATGGGCGTTAGCCCCCTATCTCTGGCTCAATTGTAAAGGGTAAGTTTGAATGCATAATAGTGAACGCAGCTGTAGAGCAATACTGCATAACTTGTCGTTGTTATAACGACTCACAGCCATAACTCATCACAGATTATTAGCCATTATTATCGACTGCACATTTGCTCAGAGGCAAATCGTAGCAGAGTTTTAGATCAGCTTATCGGCGAGTTTTTGTAACAATTTATCTTTGGCGGCAATCACAGAGCTGCAATCGATTCTCTTGCGTCATGCAAGAATTGCGGGGCAATAGTCTACGACGCCAATTGCGAGGTACAAACTGAGCAAAAAATCGAGGCTCACACCTCTTTAAAAAAACAAATGCAAAATTATTTAAAATATTTCGCACTTTCTCTGAACTAATTTAAGGATGCTGAGTCAGATATTATGAACCGAATCTTTGTAATGAGTTTCTTCGTTCATCATCATTCTCCTTTAGATGGTTTCTAGCGCGACCGTCCCAAGATTCCGAATTGGAATTTACAGCAACCTATTTAGGTTGCTTTTTTTATGCCTTTTATTTGGCAATCTACCAGACAGAATGACCAAACATCATCGCCCGGATAAAACCCCAGAAACAAAAAAGGACCTCCAAGGAGGTCCTTGATTAACAAGCCGTTTAGCTTACAAGCGGATACCCACTTGTTCTAAATCTTTAGCAACTACGCTCTTAGGCAGAGTCACATAACCGTCTTTCTCAACCACTTGCTGACCTTGCTTAGACAGCACATAACGTAGGAATTCTTTTTCCATTGGTGCTAAGTCTTTGTTTGGTTGCTTGTTCACGTAAACATATAAGTAACGTGATAGTGGGTAAGTACCGTTAGCTGCGTTTTCTGCAGTTGCTTCGATAAACTCTTCGCCTTTCTTAGCAATCGCAACTGCTTTAACACCAGCAGTTTTGTAACCGATACCTGAGTAACCAATCGCGTTTAGAGATTGAGAAACAGATTGCACAACAGATGCAGAACCTGGTTGCTCGTTCACGTTCGCTTTGAAGTCGCCTTTACACAGTGCGTGCTCTTTAAAGTAACCGTAAGTACCAGATACAGAGTTACGACCGTAAAGTTGAACGTCTTTAGCTGACCAGTTACCGTCTAAGCCCAGCTCGCCCCAACGTTGGATGTCGCTGCTACCACATTTGTGAGTAGAAGAGAAAATACCATCAACTTGTTCAACGCTTAAACCTTTGATTGGGTTATCTTTATGTACGAATACTGCTAAAGCATCGATAGCTACGCGAACCGCAGTTGGCTTATAACCATAATGTTTTTCGAACGCTTCAATTTCGTTAGGCTTCATCTTGCGGCTCATTGGGCCGAACTGTGAAGTGCCTTCTGTCAACGCTGGTGGCGCAGTAGAAGAACCCGCCGCTTGGATCTGGATGTTGACGTTAGGGTACATTTGTTTAAATTCTTCAGCCCAAAGTGTCATCATGTTGGCTAACGTATCTGAACCTACAGATGATAAGTTGCCTGACACGCCACTTGCTTTTTCATAGGTTGGCAGAGATTGATCAATCGATGCCATCGCAGTTGCAGAGAATACACCAGCGGCTGTTAGGGTAATCGCGCCGACAAGCTTTTTCAGTTTCATTATGTGCTCCAGTAGTAAGCTAACTAATTTGTAACTTAAGTTTCTTCAGACGCAGCCAGTATCAATCGCTACAATGACAATTCTATGTCCGTAATGTGACACTTAGATGACAATGCGTTATATCGATTTTTTCTGTCATTAATAATGAACTCAGTAGCCCTAGAAATAAAAAACAGGCCATAGTGACCTGTTTTTATTATTAATTGCGAATATTTCAATCAAGCAATTTATTTCTTACGCTCGATAAGATGCAACGGAATAACAAAGCTAAAGGTACTGCCTTTACCCAATTCACTGCTGATTTTAAGCTCACTGTGATGATGGTTAAGTGCATGCTTTACAATCGCAAGACCTAAACCACTGCCACCGGTTTGCCTTGAACGCGCACTGTCTACCCGATAAAAACGTTCAGTTAATCGACCTATGTGCTGGGGCGCAATGCCTTCGCCCGTATCCGTTACGCTAAAGATGGCTCCCGTGGCCATACTGCGCCACTGCACTGTGATTTTGCCGCCGGGTTCAGTGTAACGAATCGCATTAGAAATCAAATTAGAACAAGCGCTTCGAAGCTGCAATTCATTCCCATGGGAATCAAGCCCTGGTTCGCAATAGAAGCTCAACTCGTATCTATCTTGTGCCAGCGCTTTAGCTTCTTCCTTCAGCACCTCCATCAGTTGCGTAATATTCACTGTATGTTCGAGGTTGATATCGGCCGCATCTTCAATCCGCGATAATATCAATAGCTGTTCGACCATGGACTGCATTCGCCGCGTCTGCTGCTGCATTAAGGCCAGCGGCTTCACGTTCATCGAATCGGGTTCCGCCATGCTTTGCATCATTTCGAGGTAACCCTGTAGCACAGTGAGCGGCGTTTTCAGCTCATGTGACACATTCGCGACAAACTCTTTACGCATGCCCTCAAGCTGACGTATACGAGTGATATCCCGCGCAATTAACAGTAGCTGCCTATCACCGTAGGCCATGATACGGATCTCAAGCAAACGCCTATCCGATACTGGCGAAGGTAACTCCAGCGGCTCTTTGTATTGTGCGGATTTAATATAAGCGGAAAAATCAGGATGGCGGATCAAGTTATCAATACGTTGGCCATTATCCTGCGGCCAAACAAAACCGAGAATAAGCTGCGCTAACTTGTTGCACCATAAAATATTATGCTCTGAATCGAGCACCACAGCTGCATCGGGTAACGCCTCTGCACCTTGGCGGAATCGCGCCAACAATGCGGCTAATTGACCGACACGTCGACGATTTTTCCCTTGAAGGCGATAAATGCCATTAAACACCCCTTCCCAACTCCCACTGCCCTGCGGCGGTGTGAGTTTCCTATCGCGCCATAACCAAAAGTTAAGCCGTGATAATTGTCGGTAATGCCAGCAAACCAGCCCTAGCATGCCGATAAAGAGTATCCAGAGAAGTTTCCCTACCAATAAACCTATTAGCGCACAAAGCAGTAGATATAAGGCTAAGCGCGTAAACAACCGGTACCCTGAATAAGAGTCAGACATAAATAAACCCAAACATCAGGCTAAATAAGAGGAGCACAAGATAGCCTAAAAGCTAACTTGTGCCTAACACTTATTCGGCACTAAATGCGTGTAGAGAAACGATAACCTGCGCCACGAACCGTTTGGATCAAGCGGTCGTGACCAGACTCTTCAACGGCTTTACGAAGGCGTCTGATATGCACGTCAACGGTTCTGTCTTCAACATACACATTGGTTCCCCACACATTGTCGAGCAGCTGTTCGCGGCTGTAGACACGTTCTGGGTGGGTCATGAAAAAGTGTAATAAACGAAATTCGGTTGGGCCCATATCTAATACAGTATCACCTACGCTCACCCTGTGGCTCACAGGATCGAGCATTAAGCCCTGCACATCAATGGTTTCTTCTAAACGAGTCGGTGCACTGCGACGCAATACGGCCTTAATACGTGCGACAAGTTCTTTAGGGGAGAAAGGTTTAGTGATGTAATCATCGGCGCCGACTTCGAGACCTTTGACTTTATCTTCCTCTTCACCGCGGGCAGTTAACATGATGATCGGAATTTGACGCGTGAACTCATCTTGCTTCAAGCGTTTCGCCAATTGAATACCACTTCCGCCAGGAAACATCCAATCCAATAAAATCAGATCGGGGTAAGGCTCCTTTAGCAGCGCAATGGCCGAATCAAAATCTTCCGCCGCAGAGGTCGTAAACCCATGCTGTTCCATTACAAAAGTCAGCATCTCGCGGATGGCTAACTCGTCTTCTACTATCAATATCCTTGCAGTCATAAGTGATTTTCTGTCAGTGAATGTCAACACGGCTATTATTAGTCATTTTTATTACAGATTTATGAATTAGCACGCCGTTTGAGCCATATAGTAGTAATATTTGTCATAATAAGTTTATATAACTGTTTGTTTATAGCAATAAAAAAGGAGGCAATATGCCTCCTTAATTGAATCTTAATACTGGATTTAGAATTTGTGTTCTAAGCCAACACCGATATATTTGTCATCATCAGTAGACGCTTCTAACGAACGATTGGTGTAGAAAGCGAAGACTTTAGTAGGTTTAGCCAGTGCATAATCAGCACCTACTGACCATGAATCACCTTTGTCTTCCATGTCTTGATATTGTGCTTTCAAAGTAACAGCATCGATATCGTAAGCGGCACTGAACAGGTAACCATTAACGCTATCGGTCGTTACAGGCAGCGCGTTTTTATAAGTTTCTTCCTGTTGTTGGTACATACCGCCTAAAGTTAAATTAGCGATTTTACCTTGAACCGATGCACGCAGGATTTCATAACCTTTCACATCTGAGTCATAAGCTATAGCAGCATAGATAGGTGATTTTTTCAGTTTAGCGTCACCGTACATAGCGGCTAAGCTGAAACCATCTTGACCCTGTTGGTCAGCATCACCTTCAGCAGCATAAGTCGCACCGAATACAAAACCGCTGATTGATGGAGATAAGTAAGTCGCAGTTTGACCTAAACGGTTGTCGCCTTTGAACAGGCTTTTTAAGTCGCCAGATAAATCGTTGAATTGGTCAACGTTACCTTGAGAGATTTTTAACAGCGTGTCGTTACGACCAACTGAGAACGAACCGAATGCGCCTTTTAGGCCAACAAATTGGTTACGAGCTTTAAAGTTGTCGCTAGTCGCAGCACCTGTATCAACTTCGTATTCAACTGTGTAGAACGCTTCCAGCGAGCTAGACAGTTCGAAATTACCCTTCACACCAAAACGAGAAGCATTACTTTGAATAGTTGTTGTAGCATCACCTTTCTCATCATTTGATTGAGCGGTGACATTCAACTTACCATAAACAGTCAGTGGCTCAGCGGCATAAGCTGAAGCCAGAGTTGCAGAAGCTAGCGCAGAAGCAAGTAGAGTTTTACAAAAAACGTTCATCATTTAATCCTTTCGACGTTATGTTCGTCTTGGTTATTGGTTTGGAACGACCGAAAGTGTGCAATGAATGTGTTTCAGTTTTATTTCAATTGTGACTGTTTAGTGCGCAAGGTAAAAAAGCTGACGCTAAGCTTGGTGCTAAACCCAGTAAAGATGGGGCCTACAGCCGAGTTAATTCTTATGTTACAGTTTAATGAATTCTGATTAGCCACTAGAAATTAGCTGTCGAACACAGGTTTACCCCGCCCAAACTATGCCGTAAACTGCCACTTTAATTTTCAATGAGCGCCTCTTATGTGGTTTAAAAATCTTACTCTTTATCGTTTCAATAAACCTTTTGCCGTCGAAACCGAAGCGCTAGAAACTGCGTTGGCCGATTTCACTTTCTCCCCGTGCTCAAGCCAAGATGTCAGTAAATTTGGTTTCTCAAATGCGTTAGGCAAAAAAGGCAGTTCTTTGGTACACAGCGCCGACAATCGCCATCTGATCTGTGTGACTAAAGAAGAGAAAATCCTCCCAGGCCAAGTCGTCAAAGAAGCCCTAGAAGAAAAAGTCGCCCTCATTGAAGATGAAGAAAATCGTAAGATGGCGAAAAAAGAAAAAGATGCGCTAAAAGATGAAATCATCACAAGTTTACTGCCACGCGCTTTCTCACGCCGCAGCCAGACTCACGCACTGATATTGCCTGAACTGGAAATGATCCTTGTCGACAGTTCAAGCGCCACTAAGGCCGAAGAGTTGTTAGCACTCCTACGCAAAGCACTCGGTAGTCTGCCAGTGATCCCATTGAGCTTTAAAGCGCCAGTCGAATCCAATTTAACCGAATGGTTAAAACTTGGCAGCGCGCCATTACCTTTTGAAATGCAAGATGAAGCTGAACTTAAATCCGAAGCGGATGAAGGTGGTATTGTGCGCTTTAAGCAGCAAGATCTGAAAGAAGACGAAGTCTTAGCTCACCTCGCAACAGGCAAGCAAGTCCACAAGTTAGCACTGCATTTCGGCCAATCGATTGCACTATTATTGCAATCGGATGCCAGCGTAAAACGTCTTAAATTCTCTGAAGAATTTAGAGCGGGTAACGATGAAGTCGGCACTGATGACCCTATGGCACGTTTAGATGCAGACTTTGCCTTAATGGGCAGCGAATTGGTCGCCTTGATGCATGCACTCGTGGCAGCACTAGGTGGACTCGAAGAAGCACAAGTTTAAGCCTCAGCGAGTTAGGTAAACTAAATCTGCGACTCACTCGTATTCTCGTATGAATGAGTTGAAATACAGAATAACAAAAGGCGCCCCTCTAAATGAGTGGGCGCCTTTTTTATGACAGTTAAACACCTAAAGTTAAGATATTCGGCTTAATCGCAAACCGAGTGCCACTTGATTTAATCATTAGCTTTAGACACTAGCTCGCCTTTATTATCAAACGGCCAATCAATGCCTAACCAAGCCTTGAAAAAAGCTTTCTGTTGCTTAGTCGCTTTCGCATCGCCCTTAAGCACTAGCTTACCGCTTTGCTGCTCACTAAGGGTGAGCTTAACTTGTTTGATTTTATCGTTGCTGAATAATGTCACTTCAATGCTATCGCCAGTCTTAAAGTCTTTAATGCGCTTATCAAAACCCGCAGCCGTCACCTTAAGACCATTAATCGCTAATACTTCATCCCCCGCGACGATACCCGCTTGCCACGCTGGGCCATTACGCAGCACTTGGTCTAACACTAAAGAACCATGAGCGCTGCTTAACGTCATGCCGGCAAATGCCTCGACTTTTGAATCTTTGCCATAGGACATTGCTAACCCAGCCTGCGATAACAACTCAGGGAAATCTAAGCTCATCGGGCTATTCACATTTGCCTGCCACCAAGGCGCATAATCTTTGCCGGATAAATCCTTAAGGATATGCTGCACATCACTAACCCCATAGCCCTTTGGCACACGGTGATCTTGATATAAACGGCGATGCACATCGCGGTATGAATGCTTTAGCTTAGTATCTTGGAGCAGCGAGAAATCTAACGCTAAGGAGGTTAAGTAACCCTCAGAATAGATATTCACACTGTGATTAATCGCATAATCACCGCCCGTACTGCTCCACTCTCCTGCACTCGCCTCGGCAACAGATTGAGTTTCACGCCCAGGGTTGAGTTGGTTTTTCTCGACGCGTTTAGCTAAGTCTTCGAGGAATTCTTTAGGCGTCATCACCCCAGCACGCAGCAGTAACTGGCCTTGAAAATAACTGGTAGAGCCTTCGGCCATCCACAGTAATTCCGTCATGTTTTCATGCTGATAATCATAGGGCACAAGTCCCGCAGGACGATAGGCCTTTACGTTCCAGGTATGGATAAACTCATGGGATGCTGTGCTAATAAAGCGTAGGTAATCCTTGCGTTCACGGAAACTAAAACGCGGCAGTTGGATAACCGTAGAATTTACATGTTCTGTCGCGCCACTGGCGCCGCTAGTGGCGTGCACCATATACACATAACGATCAAAGGGATAATCATCCCAAATCGCCTTTGCTTGACCACTTAATGCCGTTAAATCCTTAACGACTTTATCGGCGTCATAGTTACCTTCACCCCAAAATACTAACTCATAGTTTTTGCCATTAGCACTGAATTGCTTATGGGTGCTCACACCGGTTTCGATAGGGGAATCAATTAACACATCGTAATTCGGTGCGATGAAAGAATACGCTGGTGCGCCTGATGCCATGCCCGAGTAACTTTGCCACGCTTCAGGAACGTTCAATTGAACCGACACTGGCTCATAGCGAAATTGCGGGCTATACATGAACACGCCGCTGGCATCTAAATACGCGTGGCTCGCATCAATATGGCGAACCCTTTGGCCTAATTCATTGGCATACAACTGATAACTAACCGTTACGCTGGTTGGCTGCGTGAGCGCGACTTGCCATTCACCGCTCGCCGTACGTTTCCATGGAAGTTCATGACCTTGATTGTCTTTAGCGCTAAATAAACGCACGCCATCGGCCAAAGGCAATACTTGATATTTACCCGTGCGCCACACTGGCAGATTGACCGTAAAATCGCTGGTCTTCACTTCAGGAAAAGTCACACTCACTTGGGCGATATGATGCTCGGGTTTAACGAGGTCGATTTGATATTTCACATCGGCCAATACTTGGCCCGAGAATAATGCACTTAATATCAAGATTGATAATCTGTTGGGTTTCACTCTTGCTTCCTTCTGTTATTATGCTTCTTATGATTTTTCCAAGTATAACAAGTCGATGTAGCATCCTCATTAGGCGCTAACAAAAGCTAACAAAATAAGTTCCTTGACTTAAGGAATGAGGAATCACAGTTCAAATGCAAAAACTCACGGTTATTTTATTTACTTTGTTGCTGTCACTGCCTTTTAGCGTTCAAAGCCGAGATCTCGAAGCTGATGAGGTGGAGTTAAGAGAATCTCCACAGCAAATGTATGATGTGCTCAACAAATCCATTTCCTTCCCCCTTGCGTTCCAAAACCGTGACCAATTTGAGCGTGCAGCCCAAGAGCAAGGCTACAGTCCAACCGAATTTGAACAGATTTTGTATCTGCTGACTCGGCTGAATATGGAGCCGAACGTGAAAACTAAGGTCGGTTTTCAAGACGCAAAAAGCTTGATTGAACTCTTATCCACTGCGGCGCAATCGCCCTACGAACTTGCTATGGTCGCCATGTTGAATGGTCGTTACCTTGGTCGTACCGAGCAAAAATATCAAGAAGCGATTGGCCTTTATAACGAAGCGCTCACTCGCATCAACGACAGTTATGACATCGAAGCATTGATTCTTAAGCACAATATTCATGAGCACTTAGGCGGCTTACATTTATTGATCCGCCAAGAAGTACCAGCGCTGATGCACTTCCATACATACCGCGACATTGCCTATAAGCTCAGAAACGATTATTTAATCGCAGCGGCTGAAGCAAGACTGGGGTTCTATTACAATTTTAATCAGCAGCTCACCAAATCATTGCAGCATTACAGTGAAGCGATTCGGATCTCCAATCGCTCTAATTACCCGGCGATGAAAACCAATCTGCAATTGCAACTTTCTAAGGTATATCGCGATTTAAAGCAGTGGGATGAAGCCCTTAAAAATGCCCACGAAGCCGCGGCCGGTTTTAAAAAGATGGGCAATGACACCTATCTTTCAAGCTGTATGACAGTGATCGCTATGGTCTATGGCGAACAAGGGGATTGGAATAAAGCGATTGATTACTACCTTAATGCTCAGCAATTAGATGCCAAACGCGGTAACTATATTGCCCAAGGCCTTAATTTCCACAATCTTGGGCAAGCCTACTCAAATATTAATGACAATGTTAACGCCCTAAAATATTTACTGATGGCCAATCAAATATTCAAAGAAAAACAAAGCCATCATTATCAGGTTTATAACGAACTCTTAATTGGCGAAATCGCGCAAACTAACCAAGATTGGCCATTGATGATGACCCATGCCGACATCGCATTGGCATTGGCTATCGACTTAAAACTTGTCAATGAACAAAAAGCCGCGCTCACACTGATTGCCTCGGCGTCGCAAAAATTAGGGGAATTAACCAAAACCATCGATGCCCAGACCCGTATCATAGAGCTAGGTAACACCCTTGCAGAGAAAGAGAAAGACTCACCAGTGTCGACCTCAGCCCTTGCGGAGCAACAGCTCAAACTTGAGCTCAACATGGTTCAGGGAAAACTTGCCGAGACAGTGAAGGAAAGCAACAGCACCCACACGCTACTGCTCATCAGCTGCCTGATTGCCGGACTCTTGCTGCTGGTGATTGCGTATATGTTGCATCATCGCCGCAAAACCATGGCAAAAAACGCCGCATTAACCCAACTGAGCCTACAGGAACCCTTCACCCATAACTTAGGCTATGCGGCGCTATTAGCGCACTTGGGCCATAATCAACATCAAGCGTCTACAACAGCTTTAGGGATTATCGCCTTCCCCACCCAGCTCACGACCGACCTCGACTATGGCCAATATTTTAGTGATGCAGTAACGGCGCAACTGGCCACTCATCTAACCGATGCGCTCGCAGCACCTGTGTATGTGATACGCCAAGGGGTATTTGCAGTGCGGTTCACCCAAGCCGTTGAGCCAACGCATGTGCTCAGCCAGATACGCCAGAAACTCGACCAACAGCACATCGTCCATCATTTCCGTCTTGGTTTTGCCAACTTGCCACTGTTAGCGAAATCAGAAATCAAAATGGCCGCGAAATTAAAGTTCGAAACCGTGCAGATGGCGCTCGCCTGTGCCCGCAGTTTAGAGGGCAATAACGATTATTTTGTCGCCCTCAGAGCACTCGATTTTGTCCCTCTAAGCTTATTTGCCAATCCGTTATTTTTACACCTTGAAAAAGGCATTGAGCGCGGGTTAATCAGATTAGATACCAACGGAAATAAAGAAGATGTTCGCTGGCCTTGCTGGGAAAATAACCAAGATAGGCAATTACTGGAAAATATTTGATCAATATCAGCAATTAATCACAGAGTCATAGGTAAATCGCATTTGCACTCTACGCCCAGTGTTATAACATTAGTATCATATGAGTTAACAGCTAATCTGGACATAGGATCGTCATGTTTTTTAGCCTTGCAGAGTTAGGACAACACTCAGGATGAAGGATTCGAGCGCTACCGTTTCACAACTTGCCTTGCTGCAACAGAAACTTCATTCGGCCAAACTTGCCCTCGATGAAGTCAATGAAGACAGAAACGCAAAGTTACAGACATTACTGCAATTTATTGGTCACTTAAGCCTCGCCTGTAAAGGGCAAAATCTTGAGCTAGATAATAAACTCGCCAAACTTCGCCATAACTTAAATACGTTTGAGCGAGTCGATGAGGCATTGCCAGAATTAGTCGATGTCGAGCGCCTGTTAAAAGGCCAATATCACCATGTGATGGTACAGCTCGAAGAGAGTCGTACGGGTTTGTCACAGGTGATCCGTCAAATCCAACGCGTGAACTCTGCACCTGAAAAACTCAAAAAAGAAGTCAATTACTTCAAACAAGATCTGGCTAAACCTTTTCACACAGTTTGGGAATATATTCCTAAAGTTAAGCAAATCATCGGCTTCTACGAAACCATATTACAGCTACAATTTAACGAATCTGAAAAACTCGATGTCTTGCCAAAACACAGGCAGCTAGCTCATGAGCTGGCGCAGATGATTTCGGAAATCGAGTTTCGTAAAGATCAGCGTGACCAAGTCTTAGTGATCAAAGAAGTGCTCTCTTCTGAGATTGAAGTAGACAGCTTGCTCGAAGCCTACCAAACCATTTTAGCTTTATTGCTTGATAACATCGCCCGCGAGAAATCGGCATCGCAAGAGTTTTTGTTTGCTCTAAACGATGCCTTAGCCGCAGTGCGTGAAGTGGTCAGTGAATCTTACAACCACAATCAACGCAGCTTCCAACTCAAGACCCAGTTGAATCGTGAGATCAACACCCGCGTCGATAACGCCGGTGAAATCATTCTCGATGTAGAAGATATTGTCGATCTTAAAGCCCAATTGACTGAGCAACTTAACTCCATTCGTTCAGCATTGGCCCGTAAAGAAGCCTTAGAGCAAAGAGAACAAGCCTTACTGCGTAAATCGATGGAGACGATGCGCAAAGAGCTTAATGAATTAAGTAACGAGGCGAACACCTACAAAGAGCGTTTGTTCGAACAGCAAAAACTTAACTTGCTCGACAGCTTAACTCAGTTACCTAACCGTGCCGCGTTAGAAGAGCGCATGGATCTTGAATACCGTAACTATCAACGGCATAAATCGCCCCTGTGGGTGGCGGTTGCCGATATCGACCACTTCAAAACTATCAACGACAGCTTTGGTCACAGCACGGGCGACAAAACCCTGCAGGTGATTGCGATGGCCTTGAAAAACTCGCTACGCGATACCGAATTTGTTGCCCGTTATGGCGGCGAAGAATTTGTCCTGCTATTACCCGATGTAGCACCTGCTGATATAGCTCAACTTTTAAACAGAGTGCGCGAGAAAGTAAAAAATATTCCATTTAAATTTAAAAATCAGAGAATTACAGTTACAGTATCTATAGGGGCTGCGCAAGTTATGGGAAGTGAGCTCATACATGAGACCTTCGAACGCGCCGATGCAGCACTCTACAAAGCGAAACACGAAAGCAGAGACAGGGTTGTGATTGACGTATAATTGATCCCCACTATACGCCTCCTCTAATCACTCCTGTCATGACGAAGGAGTGGTAAATGATAGTAAAAGTCAGCCCTAAAGGCAGCATGGATCAGCTTTCGCAACTTGAAGTTGATCGTCTCAAAAAAAGTGCCAAAAGCACACTATATCAACTGTACCGCAACTGCTCCTTAGCAGTACTTGCCGCGGGTTTAAAAACCGACAACTCTAAAGCCCTATTCGAGCAATACCATGATTTCGACATCCACGTCCTACAACGGGAACGCGGTGTTAAATTAGAACTGGTCAATCCCCCTGAACAAGCCTTTGTCGATGGCCAAATAATCACCGGCATTCAAGAACATCTGTTCTCAGTCTTACGCGACATCCTCTATATCAGCGACAGATACGACTCGCTCAAACACATTAATCTGACCAACGCCCACCATATCACCAATGTGGTGTTTGATATTTTACGTAACGCGCGGGCGATTGCCCCCATGAAAGACCCGAACGTCGTGGTCTGTTGGGGCGGGCACAGTATTAATGCCATCGAATACCAATATACCCGCGAGGTAGGTTATCAACTTGGCCTGAGGGAATTGGACATTTGTACTGGCTGTGGTCCTGGCGCGATGGAAGGCCCGATGAAAGGTGCGGCCATAGGCCATGCCAAACAAAGGATTAAAAATGCCCGTTATATTGGTTTGACTGAGCCGAGTATTATTGCCGCCGAGCCACCGAATCAAATCGTCAATGAACTGGTGATCTTGCCCGATATTGAAAAACGTCTCGAAGCCTTCGTGCGTTTAGGTCACGGCATTATTATCTTCCCAGGTGGTGCTGGCACGGCGGAAGAGTTGCTCTATATCTTAGGTATCTTACTCAACGAAGAAAACCAAGAAACCCCTTTCCCGCTGATCCTCACAGGCCCCACGGAAAGCGCCGATTACTTCATTAAGATTGATGAGTTTATTGCCTCAACCTTAGGCCCTGAAGCTCAGAAGAAGTATCAAATCATCATAGATAATCCCACTGAAGTGGCGCGTATCATGAAGAAAAGCATGGAGCAGGTGAAAGCCTATCGCCGCTCAACGGGTGATGCTTACCAATATCAGTGGGCACTGAAGATTGAATCTGAATTCCAGTTACCTTTTGTCCCGAGCCACGAGGTGATGGCAAACTTGGACTTGCACTTCCAAACCAATAAAGCCGAGCTTGCCGCCAACCTGCGCAAAGCGTTTTCGGGTATAGTGGCGGGTAACGTCAAGTCGGAAACAATCAAGCACATAGAGCGCGATGGTCCCTTCCAATTGAAAGGCGATCCTAAATTCATGGACATGATGGATAAGCTCTTGAGTGCATTTGTGCAACAACAGAGAATGAAGCTTCCCGGAAGCGCTTATATTCCTTGCTACCAAATAGTGAAATAGAGAGCGAAACAACGACACCCCATGAACAAGTTTTTAATCATCGATGGTCTCAACTTGGTTCGCCGCATCTATGCGGCGATCCCCGATGAAACAGATATGCAAAGCCTCACAGAGCGCGTCAGTTCGGCGTGCACTAAACTGCTGCGGGTGCATCGCCCTACCCATGTTGCTATCGTGTGGGACGGTGATGAAATCTCATGGCGTAAACAGCTTTATCCCGATTACAAAAAAGGCCGTAAACCTATGCCAGAACCACTGGCGCAGGGTTTAGTTGCGCTGCAAGACCATTTAACCGCAATGCACATTGGCTCTATTTATGCCGCCGCGGAGGCCGATGATGTGATTGCGACACTGGCGATAAAAACCGCTAAAGCGCAAGGTGAAGCCATAATTGTGTCAACCGACAAAGGTTTTAGTCAGCTTAATCATCGCCAAATCAGTCAATGGGATCACTTTAATCAGCAGTATCTTGATATTGCGGCGTTGGAACAAAAGCTTGGTGTTGAGCGCAGCCAATTTCTCGACTTGATGGCATTAGCGGGCGACAGCGGTAATAAAATTCCTGGTATTGCGGGCATAGGCCCTAAGTCGGCCGCCGAGTTATTGAAAACCTTTAGAAGCTTACCGACCTTGTTTTCATCCTTATCTAACTTAGGCGCTAAGCAAGCGAAGAAGCTCGCCGAGGGCAAAGAGATGGCGAGGCTGAGTTATAAGCTGGCGCAGTTACAAACGGACCTACCACTCAATATCAACTTGAAAGACTTTCGCGTGATTGACTCCCCACCTGAAAAAACCATCAATCAAGACTAAACTTCTGTTAACACAAAGTTGCAATTAACGCATTTACCTTAGCGCAACAAAAGCGTATTTTATGGACGTGCTCAAGTGACTCATTTAATGAGGTAAAGGAATAACTATAAATGAAATCAAAAGTTTCAGTAATTATTGGTAGTATTTTTGCCGCCTACGTCGCCTTTGTCGCTGTGGTTGTACTGGTTTATGAACCAACGCCAGAAGACATGAATTGGGAGGACCGACAGGCCTATAACAGCCAGAAGATGAACGATTTAACCTTAGGGCAAAATATCGGTTCAGTAAAAGAATTGCTCGGTAAGGCCGACTTTTCAGAGGCAAAAGCCGTCAAGGAAGCCAAGTTACAGGTGCTCTTTTATCGCACTCACCATGAGAAATCAGACGGTGTGACGACCAAAGAGGAATGTACCCCGCTTATTTTTGAAAATGATAAGTTGATTGCTTGGGGCCAAGATACCTATAAGCAATACCTCGATGCGGGCACAGACACTGTGCTCACTTCCGCCCACGAGACATTGAGCAGTAAATAAATACGACTGACTGCTAAATAAAAACGCCACCTAATCGGTGGCGTTTTTGTTTCATAATTAACCAAATTAACGTCTTAGTGACAGAATACCTAGGTCACTCAGTGCCATAGCAATAAGCTAAATCAGTCACTTATTCATCATCTGCCTTGTACTCGACATAGGCTTCGCCTTTGCTGAGCCATTCTGGCGCGGGTTTACCCTTCAGATAATGATCGAAATACTGCATCATGCGAATGCTGTAATCGAGCTTATTCGGGTACTTTTTCAAGTGATGCGGCTCATCCTCATATTGTAAGAACACCACATCTTTACCCGCACGGCGCATGGCCAAGTACATTTCAACACCTTGTTCCCAAGGCACTGCGTCGTCCTTATCACCAAACATGATCATCAAAGGCGTTTGAATTCGGTCAGCGTAGAATACTGGCGAGTTTTCAATGTATTTTTGTGGCGCGGCAAACAAACTCGCACCAATGCGGCTCTGTCCAGTTTCATACTGGAACTGACGCGCAATACCCGTGCCGTGGCGAATACCGCTGTAGGCGCTGGTCATGTTCGATACCGGCGCACCCGCGACCGCCGCCTTAAACATCTTAGTTTGAGTGATGGCAAACGCCGTTTGATAACCACTCCAAGAATGACCTTGCAGACCAATAGCATCGGGATCGGCAATGCCCATCTCTATCAGCTTTTGCACGCCTGAGGTGAGCGCTTGCACCGAACTCGCACCTGGGTAACCAATTTCAAAGCGCATATCCGGTAGGAACACCGCATAGCCATTATTGATATACCAAGCAAAATTAGGTCTGTGGTTAATGTTCATCTGCGGAAAGGCGTGCAGTCTATCCGTCATAAAGCGATAGTAATAAACCAGTACAGGAACGCGCTTACCCGCTTGATAATTGGTCGGCTTGATCAGCACCCCATCTAAAGGCTTACCATCGCCATTCGTCCAGTGAACTAACTCAGATTGGCTCCAGTTAAACGCTTGACGTTGCTTATCTAAATCCGTTTGCTTAAGCGCATTTTGCGGTGCGCTATAGTTAGCCGTATACAAGTCAGGGAATAAGTCGAAACGCTCCTTGGAAAAGACGATAGTGTCTGCGTCTTTACTGCGTCCTAACACGGTCAACTTATACTCGCCTTGCATCAGCGTTTTCACGCCCGCTGCGCCGAGCGTCGCTTGGTAGAAGCCATCGGCCTTGGTTTTATCGCTATAACCGTGGAGTAACACAGTGGCGTTATAGGCAAGCTCAGTCGGCTCATCGGGATTATCGACTAAGCCCTCAAGACGATATTGAATTTTCTGGGTTCGCCCTTTACCTGCGGTTAAGGCAAAACCCGCCTTAGATTCAGTATTAAACTGCCAGACATCGTATTTATCGTAAACCAAGAACCCAGCGTCATCTTTCAGCCAAGTGCCAAAACCGTATCCCGGCGCGCTCGATGGATAGTCATGGTCTTCATCGGCAAAGCTGACCTTTAATGATCTTGTCAGATTAGTGCGATGGGCCTCAGCAATATCATAAAGATAAACATTACCTTGTTGATAATAAGCCACATACTTGCCATTACCCGACAAACTTGGCTCGGCATCGCTCGGCTGCTGAGTCAAAAAAGGCACCTTACTGCCAGTGTTAATGTCGACCAGATAATAGTCTTGATAGAAGCCAGCCCACGTCGCCATCTTGCGATAGGGCAAATCTGAACTCGCCAACATAAAGCGCTTATGTTGTGAAATCCTCACATCTGGAACAGTTTTATCGCCAAGCTGCACCACGTTATTTGAGCCTAAATGTAATACCGCAAGGTAAGTGCGCTTTTGCTCATCCTCATATTGCTTGATTTCGTGGGGTTTAATCCGTGGGTCGTCACCATGCCATACCTTAAGCCCGCGCTGTCCGGTAACAATATCGGCATTAAACAGGTCTTTTTCTTCGGAGATTTTCTGCAAACTAAGCTGCTGGCTCACCTCTGGCACGCGGCCGAAGAACAGCCGTTCGCTGTCCAATGAGAAGCTTAAACTTGTGTATCGATTGAGTTTCCACTCGGGTGACTCAGGAGTTTTGCTGATTTTACCCGATTGCAAATCGACCAGCGATAACTGATAGCTTCGACCATAGGGCAACTCGCTATCTTTGCCCTGCGTAAACGCCAGCCAACGACCATTTTTAGCCAGCGCTAACGCACCAACCTGTTGGCTAGGCGAGTCAAAAGCGACGGTTTTTTGGTGGGTACGTAAATCCACTAACTGCAATTGATGCTGTTTATTGGCGATATCATTCACCGCTAACGCAAGTCGGCGGCTCGCCTTATCAAACACATAACCTGTCACTTGCTCAACATCGATGCGCTGGGTTTGACCGTCTAAACTAAGCAAAGTAAAACGACGGCCTTGGTCAAACTTATCAACCTTTGGCTTATCGGCTTTCGCAGGAGTTTGTGTGCCTGCTTCAGCGAGTTTTTCGATGGCTTTAGGCTCAGGGTCTTTTTTGGACTCTTCATCGGCCTCAAACCACATTGCCAAATGCTTACCGTCATCACTGAACACGAATTCCTTCACGCGCTCAAAGCGGGTTTGAGTGCCCGTTTGGGTATCGAGTAGTACCATGTCAGATTTGAGTTTTTTCTTCGCCTTGGCATCACTCGTTTCACGCGTGAGCAAACTCGGTTTGACCACCACAGCCACAAAGTGGCCATCGTCACTCACTAAAGGATCTGACCCACCCGCGATTTGATAACTTTGCTGCGACAGCACATTTTTCACAATGACGTGACTATCCCCGCGATCGGGCGCAGACTCGACCGCGATGACTTGGCCCTTATCTGCGATAACCGGCTTTTCAAGGGATTCAAAGTGCATGATGTCTGTGAGAGTGAGCGGTTTAGTGCTGGTTTCAGCCTGCACTGCTGGCAATATTCCAAGGGATAACAGCACCAGAGATGTGATAGGGATTAACTTCAATGTCTTCCTCTTTTATGTATTTGTTAGACTAAAGTAGACTTTTTTAACCATTGGCTCTCCATCATGGTGAGAACCCAGTATTTTTACAAGTTATACCACATAAAAAATCGTGATATTGCTCACTATTTCCTGTGAAGTTTGACCAAAGATGGTTAAAATAATAGACAGAAAAAATACCAAATTCATAGTCCTGCTATCCAGTTAACGCTGGGGCAGACAATTGCAGTAACGACGAACCGTGGAAGGACTTCTCCATGTCAAAAAGAACGATAACCGTAATTCCAGGTGATGGAATTGGCCCAAGTATTATTGATTCAGCCTTAAAAATTCTCGATAAAGCGGGCTGTGATTTTGAATATGAATTTGCCGATGCCGGCCTGACTGCACTCGAAAAGCAAGGCGAGTTACTGCCACCGCGCACCTTAGAATTAATCGAAAAAAACCGTATCACACTGAAAGGTCCACTGACGACGCCAGTAGGTGAAGGCTTTACCTCTATCAACGTGACTTTACGTAAAAAATTCGGCCTGTACGCTAACGTACGCCCAGTGATTTCTTTCAAAGGCACTCAAGCTCGTTACGAAAATATCGATATAATCACTGTGCGCGAAAACACTGAAGGCATGTATTCTGGCTATGGCCAAAAAGTGTCTGAAGATGGTTTGACGGCAGAAGCGACCAGTATCGTGACTCGCCAAGGTGCCGAGCAAATCGCCACTTTTGCCTACGAACTAGCTCGCAAAGAAAACCGTAAGAAAGTCACTATCGTGCACAAAGCCAACATCATGAAGTCAACATCAGGCCTGTTCCTGAAAGTGGCCCGTGAAGTGAGCCTACGTTACCCAGACATCAAGACTGAAGAAATGATCGTCGATGCAACGTGCATGAAGTTAGTGATGAACCCAGAAAACTTCGATGTGATCGTGACGACCAACCTGTTCGGTGACATTTTATCGGATCTGTGTGCCGGTTTAGTTGGTGGTTTAGGTATGGCACCAGGCGCAAACATTGGCCGTGATGCAGCGATTTTCGAAGCCGTTCACGGTAGTGCACCTGATATTGCTGGTAAAAACCTCGCGAACCCAACCTCAGTAATTTTAGCCTCTATCCAGATGCTGGAATATTTAGGTATGGCTGACAAAGCTGAGCAAATCCGTAAAGCGGTATCTGCAGTGATCGAAGAAGGCGACCGTACCACTCGCGATTTAGGCGGCACTCACGGCACGAATGACTTCACTCAAGCGGTACTTGAGCGTCTGTGATCTCAATACTGAGCGCGTTTAAGACGAGTCTATAACGCGCTTGTTCAAGCTTAAGCTTAAGCTTAAGCTTCAGCTTCATAAGAAGTAAGCGCTTGAAACTCAAATGAGTAAACACGAAAAAGCCCCAAAGTTTCCTTTGGGGCTTTTTGTTATCTGGCTTTTAAACCTGCATGGCTTTAAAACTGCGTGGCTTTTAAACCCGCCTGACGATTACCGTATTAGCGTACCTAAGTAACGTACGCGAGTAACGACGGCAATATCACTGCAGAGTTATCGCAGGAATTAATTCCACGCGGTATTAGGACGCAGCCATAAATGCACTGTCACTTCATCACGATCGTGATAAAGATGCTTACACTGCACTTTAAAATCGGTCACGCCATTCTCTTTAAGAATGGTCTGCATGGTCTCAAGAATGGCAGTGACTTCTTTATAGCGGCTCTTCATCGGTAATTTAAGGTTGAAAATCGCTTCCTTAAACCAACCGTTAATCGCCCAAGCTTCAATCAGTTCGGCAACGCGCGCTGGTTTCTCAACCATGTCGCACACTAGCCAATAGATGTTTTTGCGCTGTGGCTCGAAACGGAAACCGTCTTCACGGTAATGCTTCACTTGGCCCGTTTCCATGAGTTTCTCATCCATGGGACCATTATCGACAGCCGAGACAAACATGCCGCGACGCACCAGTTGATAAGTCCAGCCACCTGGGCAAGCGCCCAAATCCACTGAGTTCATACCACTGCGAATACGCTCTTCTTGCTCGTCCTTTGGCACGAATTGGCCAAAGGCCTCATCGAGTTTTAGGCTAGAACGACTCGGTGCATCCGCCGCCATTTTCAGACGTGGAATACCCATAAAGTGTGGCGAGCTGTTATTGCTGTAGGAATAACCCACATAGGCACGGCCGGGTCCGATAAAACACACGTGGACAATCGGACGTTTTGGATTTTCCTGCGCGAGCAAACTGCCAGATTTTTTCAAATGCTGGCGTAAAGGCACAGTGAACTTACGGCAAAAAGCCGATAGCTCTTTCGCTTCGTTAGTATCTGGCGTTTCAACCCGCACTTCACCCGCTTTGCTGACGTCACTGAGTGCCGCCACGATTGGGCTAATTCTGTCGTTTTCAGGCAAGTCGACTAATAAGTCGCTGGCAGCAAACATCTGGCGAGCGAAAATGAGCGAATCTAAAGGCAGTTGTTTCACTAACGTATCAGCGGCGTCATCTTCAAAACATTGGTACACGACATAGGCGTCGTTATTGTTGGCCTTAACAAAGCCGCCCACATTGAGCTCACCGGCTCGCTGTTGGATTTCTGCAGCGCATTCTTTTTCAAAGCCTGCGCGGCAAAATAAAAATAGGTTTTTCATGGGGATCCCTGAGAAATCCAAGCCAAAGCATTGGCTGACTATCGATTTGGGCGTCAGTATACCAATTTCAATCCATAAATGCCCTATTTGCCTACTGCGGACCTTGAATTGCGATTGGAGAAATAAAAAAGGCTTAGGTGCGCCCTAAGCCTGTTAACTCACACTTAACGTTCGAGATTAAGACTCGTGACCGTCAATCACTTTATGGCGCCATACCGCAGCGGCAAATAATAACCAGCCGAGTAAGAAACACCCACCGCCCATCGGCGTGACAGGGCCCAGCCACTTAGTGCCGAACAATGCCAGTCCGTATAACGAGCCAGAAAACAACACTATGCCTGCAATAAACAAATACGCCGACCAATCCAATAAACGTGAGGTTAACCATTGGCCCGAAAAGGCAACCATGATTAAGGCGAAGGTATGGTAGAAATGGTATTGCACCCCAAGATTAAACACGTCAATCAAATCCGGTGGCGCGACTGCTTTTAAACCATGGGCACCAAAAGCCCCTAAGGCGACGGCTAAAAATCCGCTCACGGCGGCGAGTAACAATAGACCTTTACGCATTTAACTCTCCTGCTGGAATGGGCTTAACTCATTCAACATTCATTCGCTCAACATTAAGCTAACCAATAAAATCGCTAGATAAATCAATGGCACGTGCAAGGTTAGCCGCTTCAGTAGTGCCTGACGACTTTCTTGGGACAAAACTATGATCGCCGTCGGTTATCCAAGCCAATCCTATCTCAGCTTTCAAAGGCCAATTTGGGATCTGCTCTTTGCCACCGAACTTATCCCGCTCGCCCTGTACGACTAATACTGGGACTTGGCATTCATTCAAAGGTTCCAATCTAGGCTCGCCGCCTTTAAGTGGCACAAAGGGATAACCTAAACAAATCACCCTATCGATGCGCGAAGCTAACGCGGGATCGCAGGCTAATAACGCCGCCATACGTCCGCCCATGGATTTGCCCATCAGTACGACACGCTCGACCTTAGGTTGTGAATGAGCGATATCGAGCATCTGAGTAAAACACGCGAGCAATTTAGGCGCGCGGTCCGGTGGACGCCGTTTGCCATCGACGGCATTGGCCTGCATATAGGGAAAATTAAAGCGCATTACTTGGCAGCCCTTAGCCACCAACCCCGCCGACATAGCCTGCATAAACTCAGAGTCCATGTTAGCGCCCGCGCCGTGGGCTAATAAAATCATTGTGCTCGCAGGCTCACCCTCTAACACAAAACTTGGCTTATCCGGGCAACAACTCACTGCGCGACTCCTCAGCAAACATATCTAACATCCATTCGCGAAACGCGACGACCTTACCAAGTTCAGCGTGATTCTGCTGGCAAACCAAGTAGTAAGCATCTTTACTGACTAAGACTTCTTGGAATGGACACACGAGACGCCCCGCTTTTATATCGGGACGCGCCAGTACGCTGTAACCTAAAGCCACGCCTTGACCATGGGCCGCCGCCTGCAATACCAAGGACGAATGACTGAAAATGGGGCCTTGGTTCACATTAATATCGTTAATCCCACATTGTCTAAACCACGCCTGCCAATCGTGACGATTCATATCATGTAATAGCGTGTGATATTTTAAATCGCTCGGTTTTGACAACGGCTTAGGACCGTTGAGCAACATGGGCGAACACACAGGAATGAGCACTTCGTTTCTGAGCTTATCGGCGCGCAGACCAGGCCAATTGCCTAGACCATAATAAATGGCGACATCCACATCATCGGTTAATGAGCTCGCTTCGGTATCGACGGCTTTAATACGCACGTCGATATCGGGATTTTTCTCACTGAACTTTGCCAAACGCGGCACTAACCATTGAATTGCAAAACTGGGCGACATACTGACCGTCAGAGAACCAATCGCACTGCGGGCGAGTAATCGGTCGGTAGCATCGGCGAGTTGAATAAAGATGTCTTTGATGTCGAGGAAGTAGCTCTGCCCTTCTTCAGTTAAAAGCAAAGAACGGTTCTTTCGGCGAAATAATTTTAATCCGAGGAAATCTTCTAATGCCTTTATTTGATGGCTCACCGCAGCCTGCGTAACAAACAATTCTTCTGCTGCGCGCGTAAAGCTCAAATGCCGCGCGGCTGCCTCAAATGCTTTAACCGCATTAAGCGGTGGTAATCGTCTGGACATAGTGATCTCAGTCTCGTTTTTTAATTAGTTTTTCTAATCCGTATTGTTACATTTAATCGTTTGTAAAGACCAGTGATTTTGGTTAAATTTTGCGCCATTGAAACAGCGGTATCCACGAAACACTTATATCTATGAAACACCCTAGTTGGACAATCTCAAAGTTGGTGATGGGAATGTCTGACAGCGTTAATTTGTCAGCCCGGAGGCGACTATGTTTAATTTAAAATCAGCGTTTGCGTTAGCGATAATTTCAGCACTCAGCTTAAATGCCTGTGCTAATGTACTCGTTGACGAAATCGTCATCGATACTAGCGACTTACAAGCCAGTATCACTGCAGACTTAACTGCTGCAATGAATAAAATGCACCAAGAAGTGCTGCAAGAAGCTACTCTGTTGATTGCCGCAGATGATGTCGCATCAAATCAGCAAATCGTTAAGCCTAACAGCTTATAAGACAACACCAATTTAGGTTTTCACCCCGAAGACCAAAAGAAAAAGCCGCATTGATATGCGGCTTTTTTGTATTCAATCTCTATGGGCACTTCCCACTGACAAGACATGTCAGTGGGCAAGTTTGCATGGATTTATGGGCGATACACTTTGACGTTAGTGTAGCCTTGCTCGATTAAATACAATGCCTGCAATTTACTCATCACCCCACGCTCACAATACAGCAAATAAGTCTTTTGCTTATCGAGATCGGCAAACTGAGTCGCTAACTTGAAGAATGGGATACGTTTAATCTCAATGCCTTCAATTTGTAACGGTTTGCTTTCCTCTTCTTCAGGGGCGCGAATATCAATGACCACTTGGTTGGTATCAATACTGGCGACCGTTTCAGTCTCAGTAATCCGAGTATCCATTTGTTCTGCGATCTCCCTGATATCAATAGTGACAGACTGGGCGATGATTTGATCGATCAAATCTTCAGAGAACTTTTTCTCTTCCGCTTCTACTTTAGCTAATACCGCTTTAACCGTTGGCTTTTGCGAAATCACGCCGCAATATTCAGGCATAGATTTGGCAAAATCTTCGGTGCCGATTTTACGGCTCTCGTTGATAATGTCTTGTTTATCCATGGCGATCAGCGGACGTAAAATCAACAGCTCAGTACAGCGGTCAATCACGTTCAAGTTGGTCAACGTTTGGCTAGAGACTTGGCCTAAACTTTCACCGGTCACCAAGGCTTGAATGCCCATACGGTCGGCAATACGCGCCGCAGTGCGCATCATCATACGCTTGAGCACAACGCCCATTTGGCCATTATCGATACGCTCTAAAATCTCAGCGACCACAGGCTCAAAAGGCACAGAGATAAACTTCACCTTATGGGATTCGCCGTAGGTTTTCCACAAATGGTAAGCCACTTGTTTAACACCAATTTCGTGCTGTGCGCCGCCAAGATTAAAGAAGCAGTAATGGGTACGAGCGCCCTTTTTGATAAACTGATAGCTAGACACACCTGAGTCAAAACCACCTGAAATCAAAGACAACACATCTTCCTGTGTCGCCATCGGGAAACCACCTAAGCCTTCAATACGCTTAGTGACCATATAAAGATTATCGCGTTCAATTTCAAGGTTAACGGTAATATCGGGATTCTTTAAACGCACACCTAAAGCATCGGTAAACTGATTTAAGCCGCCGCCGACGTAACGCTCCACTTCGATAGAATTAAAATCGTGATCGCCAGTGCGCTTCACTCGCACGCAGAAGGTTTTACCCGCGAGTTGGTCACGGTAAACAGGCAAGACTTGCTGATAAATATCGTCCACAGATTCAAAGCTGTACTCATCCACTTGCACTACGTGGGCAATGCCAGGAATACACGCCAGACGCTCACCGAAGGCTTGGGCCAATTCAGGCTTATCCTTTGGCACCATTACCATAATGCGGTCCCACTGACGTTGAACTTTAGCGTCTTCGTCGACTTTTTTGAGTACATTACGTATATTGGTTTCGAGCATTTTGGTGAAGCGCATCCTTACGGGTTTGCTCTTCATCATGATTTCTGGGTACAGCTTTACAATAAACTTCATGGGATTTCCGCGGGCAATTTTAAAACAGCAAAATTGGTTAAAAGAATAATCGGGGGATTATATACCCAAGCGACCTAAAAATGCGAGTTTCAGCGCGCGTCGCAAACAGCCACACAAGCCACATTCATGGCGGATTAATGGCGCATTAGTGATTAAGTCACGGCGGGATTTTTAAGCGAATGAGGTTGGGATAATGTCAGTGAAGCCTATTCACTTAGTTTGAATTGCCCTGCTTAAAATGAGTGGTTTGAAATGAATTATTTGAGATAAGTGGTTGAGGTAAGGTTGAAGAAAGCTTAGGGATTACACACTCTCTGCGATTGGCGTAAAGCCCAAATGGATTCAAACCAACCACAGCGCTTTGATGCACAAAGCGTTAGCAAAAAAAGGGAAAGTCCACATTCGCCCAATAAAAAAGCCGCAACAGGATTACGGCTTTAGTTTCAGTGAATACCAAGCTACCTAAGGCGAATTACCGACCTGAATCTCATCAGATTCCTTCGCTTTACCTTGCTCAATGGCAATTTCCACCCTGCGGTTACGGGCACGATTCTCCGGTGAATCATTTGGCACTATCGGGTTATTAGACGCCATGCCAACCACTTTCATCCGTTTAGAATCAAAGCCTTTAACTTGTACTAACTCGTGGGCCACAGCCACAGCGCGTTTGCTGGATAAATCCCAGTTAGAGCTATAAAGCTCATCGCTGATTTGCATAACATCCGTGTAACCCGATACGGTAATAATCCCCGGCACATCTTTTAGCAGTTCGCCAACAGATCGCACCACAGGCTTAAATCGTGGTTGAAGGAAACCCGAACCAGAGGCAAATGCGCCCTTTTCACGGATACGGATAATAATCTGCTGACCTAATGACTCAATTTCGATCGCACCATCGGTGATCTCTTTATTGAGCTCCTGCGCCATCTTCTTCACTTCTTGATTGATCTTATCCTGCGCCGCTGCCGCTTCGGCTTTAACCGCATCGGCCACTTCCTGCGCCGTTGCAGTGGCTTCACCGCCACGCTGAGAACCACTTTGCTGCTGAACGCCGCCAGCACTGTCGTCTTCACCCGCTTGGTAATCCAATACAGGTTCCGTCATTTCATTAGTTTGCTGGTTGATGATTTCAATCGGCGTGGGATCGGGGCGGCCGGGTCTAAATTCTAAGGCAATAACAGACGTCCCTTTCGGGATATCTTTGACTTCCACCTTATTTTGCACACCAAAGGCATACTTCATTGAGCCCGCGATCTGCTTAAACTTCAATACGTCCATTTCGGAAAATGACAATAACAACACGAAGAAACACATCAACAGCGACATCAAGTCAGCAAAGGTCGCCAACCACATCGGTGCTCCGGCCGGTGGACAGTTGCACTTAGCCTTAGCCATGGGCTACTCTCCGTCCGTTGTATCTATTTTGCGATTTTTCTCAGCCAGATAATTTTTCAAGAAGCCTTCAATCACCCGAGGGTTTTGTCCGTCTTGAATCGCCAATACCGCATCCATAATCAAGTTACGGTTCAGCATTTCTTCACCCATCCTAAGCGTTAACTTATCCGCGATAGGAAGACAAACCATGTTGGCGACCATAGCGCCGTATAAGGTGGTTAACAAGGCCACCGCCATTGAAGGGCCGATGGATTTAGGATCTGACATGTTTGACAGCATGGCCACAAGACCCACCAGCGTACCTATCATGCCCATTGCCGGACCTACGTCACCAAACGCTCTAAAAATGCCGATCCCAGTACGATGGCGCTCTTCGGTCAGGGCGATATCCTTCTCTAAGGCAGCGCGCACCACTTCACCATCGTGACCATCAACGAGCATGTCGACGGCTTTTTGCATAAAGCTGTTAGTAATCTGCGCTTCTTCTAAGGCTAAAAAACCGCCTTTACGGGCGGCATCAGCCATAGTCACGGACTGTTCAATCAAATCTTCTGGCTTATCAATCTTAAAAATAAACGCTTTGGCGGCGATTTTTACCGCACTAAAAAACTGTTTAAGATTGAACTTCATCATCACCACGAAGAAGGACCCACCGAAAACAATAAGAATCGAGGGTACATCAACGAAAATCATTAAACCGCCGCTGGTGGCCATTGCCCCGAGGATAAAACCAAAGGCACCCACAATTCCAATTACTGTTGCTAAATCCACAACGGCTCCTCAATTTTCGTAATAAACGACATAATACTTACCCTAGGTAAGCAATAACACTCAGTTGTTCCACTGAGTAAGATAATCCCACCGACACACATGCGAGCCTTGTCTATCCAGTTAAAAATTACCATACAAATGATGATACTATTGTCAGTTATCGGACACACACTAAGCAAGTTTAGCGACAATTTATATTTTCTGAAAAAATTTCAGTAACAAAGCGTGCTATTGAGCAAATATCTTTAGTCTGAATTTGACCCTAAAGCCGCCCTGATATACCTTGTGTCCGCTAAATCAAAGGAAGCATAAACGTGGCGAAGAAACCCGAAAATCTCAGTTTTGAAGAATCCCTTGGCGAACTCGAGCGCATTGTTGCCGATCTAGAACAAGGCGATATCTCCCTCGATGACGCGTTAAAACAATTTGAACGTGGCATCAATCTGGTTCGAAATAGCCAAGCAAAACTCGAACAAGCCCAACAAAAAGTGGCCATTTTACTGAAACAAGATGAAAATGCGCCCCTATCCCCCTATGCCGTTGAGGGCGAATAAGCGTGTTAGTCAGTGCCATTCAAGAATATCAACAACGGGTTGATAATCAATTAAAACAGCGTTTTAGTACGCTTGAAGATACTGCTCCCCAATTAAAAGCCGCCATGACTTACGGCGCCTTATTGGGTGGCAAACGCATTCGACCTTTCCTTGTCTACAGTGTCGGACGCATGTTTGGGGTCGAGCTCGAAAAATTAGATGCTTGCGCCGCAGCCATTGAATGTATCCATGCTTATTCATTGATCCACGACGATTTACCCGCCATGGATGATGATGAACTGCGCCGTGGTCAGCCCACAGTGCATATCGCTTTTGATGAAGCGACCGCCATTTTAGCGGGGGATGCACTGCAGACCTTAGCCTTTGAAATTGTCACCGAAGCGGTCCCTGGGATCAGCAGCGAGCAACATATCGCTATGGTCAGAGTATTGGCAAAAGCCTCAGGTTATCGTGGCATGTGTGGCGGCCAAGCGATAGACTTAGCCTCAACAGATAAACATATTGATCTTAAAGCATTAACTCAGTTACATAATATGAAAACGGGCGCCCTTATCAGCTGCGCCGTTGAGTTAGCGTTAATCGCCGCAAACGCGCCAAAAAATCAGTATGCTGCTATGATGGATTTTGCCCATGCGGTCGGACTCGCCTTTCAAGTACAAGACGATATCCTTGACATCGTAGCCACCACCGAAGAACTCGGTAAGCCGCAAGGCTCTGATACTGAATCGAATAAGAGTACGTTTCCACAACTACTTGGACTACAAGGTGCACAAGACACCGCCAAACAACTGATCCAAGAGGCACTATCAGCGCTGGCTAAATTGCCATACAATAGCCAGTTAATTGCAGACTTCGCCCGCTATATCATTGAGCGAAGAATATAATAAGAGTCGAAGTATCTCGCTATGAGTTTGGACATTTCTCAGTTTCCCGTGTTGGCGCAGGCCAACACCCCTAATGAACTCCGCCAGCTTCCTCAGGCACTTTTACCACAAGTAGCCGACGAACTGCGCGAGTTCCTTCTTAAGTCTGTTGGCATATCCAGCGGACATTTTGCCTCTGGGCTCGGCACAGTGGAACTCACTGTTGCGTTGCACTATGTCTACAACACCCCTTTTGATCGGCTAATTTGGGATGTGGGCCATCAGGCTTATCCCCACAAAATTCTCACGGGTCGTCGCGACAAGATGCACACCATTCGCCAAAAAGATGGCTTGCATCCTTTCCCATGGCGTGAAGAAAGTGAATACGACACTTTCAGCGTTGGGCATTCAGGCACGTCTATCAGCGCCGCACTGGCGATGGCGATTGCCGCAGAAAAAGAACAAGCGGGTCGTAAAGTCGTTGCCGTGATCGGTGATGGCGCCATGACTGGTGGTATGGTGTTTGAAGCCATGAACCACGCAGGCGACTTACACAATGACATGCTCGTGGTACTGAACGACAACGAAATGTCGATCTCTGAAAATGTCGGCGCCCTCAATAACCATTTAGCCCAACTGATGTCAGGCCGTTTCTACACTACGCTGCGCGAAGGCGGCAAGAAAGTATTGAAAGGCATGCCCGTCATCAAAGAAATGGCCAAACGCACTGAGGAACACCTTAAGGGCATGGTCGTTCCTGGCACGCTATTTGAGGAGTTAGGTTTCAACTATATCGGTCCTATCGACGGCCACGATGTTGATGCTCTGGTCGAGACCATGCGTAATATGCGCAATCTGAAAGGTCCACAGGTGCTGCACATCATGACAAAGAAAGGTCGTGGTTATGAACCTGCTGAAAAAGATCCTATCGGTTGGCATGCCGTACCTAAGTTCGACCCGTCGCTGTTTAAAAAGCCGGCCACCAAACCCGGTTTACCGACCTTTTCCCAAGTCTTCGGTAAATGGTTATGCGACATCGCTGAGCAAGATGAGAAAGTATTAGCCATTACTCCTGCGATGCGCGAAGGCTCGGGTATGGTTGAGTTTTCCCAGCGTTTCCCGAAACAATATTTCGATGCGGCGATTGCCGAGCAGCATGCAGTGACTTTAGCCGCAGGTTTTGCCTGTGAAGGCTTTAAGCCTGTGGTGGCGATTTACTCGACCTTCCTGCAACGCGCCTACGATCAACTTATTCATGATGTGGCGCTACAGCAATTACCGGTATTGTTCGCTATCGATCGCGGCGGTATTGTCGGTGCCGATGGTCCAACTCACCAAGGTGCATTCGATTTAAGCTTTATGCGTTGCATCCCCAACATGGTGATCATGGCGCCGTCGGACGAAAATGAATGTCGTCAAATGCTCTACACTGGCTATTGCTATGATGCGGGTCCAAGTGCAGTGCGTTATCCAAGGGGCTGTGCCACGGGAGCAACGCAAGTCGAAGCGATGACGGCATTACCGATTGGTAAAGGCGTGATCAAACGTGTGGGCAAGCGCATTGCCATTCTCAACTTTGGCACCTTGTTAGCCTCGGCGTTAACCGCTGCCGAAAGCTTAGATGCAACGGTTGTCGATATGCGCTTTGTAAAACCGCTCGATGTTGATTTAGTCAAAGAGATGGCGCAAACCCACGAAGTGCTAGTCACAGTGGAAGAAAACGCCATCATGGGCGGCGCAGGTACTGGCGTACTTGAACAGCTTCAAAAGCTGCGAATGCCCAAGGACGTGCTTCAAATTGGTTTGCCTGATGAATTTATCAAACATGGCTCACCCGAGGAAGTTACCCATGACTTGCAACTGGATGCCGAAGGCATACTGGCGCAAATCAATGCTTATCTAGCGCAATAAGTGATTCAATAGATGGCGTAAGAACGAGAACTCGGTCAAGTACTGCTGACCGATACTGTTTGCCGATTCAGATTTCGCCCATAAAAAAAGGACTGCAATTGCAGTCCTTTTTTGTTGCTGTCTGTTAGAACAGCGGCCTAACCAATAAAGCTTAAGCTTCGATATCTATCGTTGCGCTTTCTTGGTTAGGGCCACCCTGTGACACCATTACCATAGCAGGGCGCAGCAAGCGACTGTTCAGCTCATAGCCCTTTTGCATCACCAACATCACAGTGTTCGCAGGGAACTCGGCACTTGGCTGCATACCAATAGCTTGATGTTGATCAGGGTTAAATGACTGACCTTGTGGATCAATCTGCTTAACACCAAATTTAGCCACCGCAGTGAGTAAGCTTTTTTGAGTTAACTCAACACCTTGATAAATCGCTTTCGTCGCTTCATCTTCAGGGTTAGTCCCCATCAATGCGCGCTCCATGTTATCAAGTACTGGCAACAGTTCATTGGCGAACTTTTCCAAGGCAAACTTGTTCGCCTTTTCCACATCCATTGCGGCACGACGACGAATATTATCGACTTCGGCTGCGGCGCGGATGACTGAATCCTTCTGCTCTTCAACTTTCGCCAAAGCTTCAGCGAGTAACTGTTCCAGCTCTTCAATACGGAAATTGGCCTGGGTAAGCTCATCGATCAGACTTGCTTCTGCGGTAGATACTTCAGACTCTACACCCTCTTGGATCAGATCCTGTTCTGCTTTAATCGATTCGTTGCTCATTTTCACTCCAGCTAAAAATGCTTTGTTTCTGAAATACTCTGGGCATATTATGGGGATCAATTTTGACGTTTCAAGGCCTAAGGCCAGATCTAGCATAAATATGACCACAAAGTTTCATACTATCGGCCTTATCGGCAAACCTCATCACCAAGGGACCAACCAAACCTTAAAACGTCTGCATCATTGGCTGACAATGCAAGGCTTTGAAGTCTTAGTGGAAGAGCGTGTTGCTGCCGAACTAGGGCCCAATATCGAGGCGGTCGATTTACTAGAAATTGGCGCGCGCTGCGACTTAGCCATAGTCGTCGGTGGTGACGGTAACATGCTTGGTGCTGCTAGGGTATTAGCCCGCTTCGATTTAGGCGTGATTGGCGTTAACCGCGGTAATTTGGGCTTCTTAACCGACCTGCCGCCCGATGCCTTTGAAGAAGCGCTCGCCAAAGTCCTCGACGGTGAGTTTGATACCGAGCACAGATTCTTACTCGAAGCCGAAGTCTATCGCCACGGTATGCTCAAGGCGAGCAATACCGCTGTCAACGAAGCCGTACTCCATCCGGGTAAAATTGCCCACATGATTGAGTTTGAGGTCTATATTGACGATCAGTTCATGTACAGCCAGCGTGCCGACGGCATGATAGTGTCAACGCCAACGGGTTCGACGGCTTATGCCCTCTCCGCTGGCGGCGCTATCCTGACGCCTAATTTGCAGGCCCTGATCTTAGTGCCTATGTTTCCGCACACTTTGTCGTGCCGCCCGATTGTCGTCGATGCCTGCAGCACCATTAAAATGGTGGTGTCACCGGACAATGGCGAGAACCTCGAAGTCAGCTGTGATGGCCACGTGCATCTAGCCGTGTTACCGGGCGATGAAATCATAGTGCGTCGCAGCTCAGAACGATTACGCTTAATTCATCCTAAAGGGCACAATTATTTCCACGTACTACGGACCAAATTAGGCTGGGGCAGCAAGTTGTTTTAAGCCAGCGCATATTTGTCCTATTCCCATTAATTACCGATCCCCATAAAAGAGACGTCTCCCGTCTCTTTTTTATGCCTTTAATATCCCCATAACAACGACGGCTAAATACGAGAAGATCTCATTAAGATAATAGTGAGTGAACTGCCCACTAGATTAAATAAACGAGCCGGCATTCTCATTCATCGCATTTGCGAATTAATCACACTAACCAGTCTGATAAAAGTTCGCACAGCATTCTTTCGCTTTATTACGTGAACTTTTTGCCTCAATTTAGCCCTGTACTCTCAATAATTCAGCTTAAGCTATTAGAAGCGGTGACTTTTAATTTCAATATTTGCGTTAGCCGCTAAATATCATCGACATTTAAGGCGCGCTGTTCGCTCAAATAAACTGAAAGTAACTTAAATAACGGTTATTTAATTTCATATTAAAGTAAAATTAATTAAGTGACATGCATCACAAGAAAATTCCACTATTTAAAAAAGTGATCTGGATCACTATAAAAAACCACCTTAAAACCACAAAATAAATCAACTATAACAACAACTTGAAATATACCAGTGTAACATCACCAATTAAGCAGCATCACCCTATGCGACCTTAATCACACCTTAAAAATGTCTAAAAAAACCAATAACAGCCTATTAATGAAATAAATGGATCAGTTAATTGCAATAATGACCATCAACTTGAGTGATAACTCTAGTTTTAATAACTAAAATACCGATAACTTAAATTTAATATAATCGAAATAGATATACGCCTAGCCGTCTAAGTGATCACTGTCACAGATAGATAAATCCCCTGAGAGAAGTGTCCCGCAGCACTGTAAATTAGCATTTCATATAGCAGCCAAGATGATCTAGATCATATTAGTCAAGCCCACAATAGCGTCTAGTACACAACACAGAATGTCGAGACCATAACTCATTGCAGTATTAACTGCTGATTTATCGGTCTGGGAAGTCGACATGAAGGCAGATGAAAAATTCTAATATTAATAATAAGACAGACCACTTTATGAAGAGGCAAGCATGACAATACTTCAACTCCTCGCCAGCTTGACGCCTGTGCTCAGTGTAATGCTATTCCTAGTATTACTCAGAATGCCCGCATCAAAGGCTATGCCCATTTCCATGCTAGTCACTGCGCTCGCCGCTGTGTTTATTTGGCAAATGGATACCACATTACTGGCGGCATCGGTCCTCGAAGGACTGCTTTCAGCCATCACACCTTTAACCATCATTTTTGGTGCTGTGTTCCTACTGAATACCCTGAAATATTCAGGTGCGATGGACACTATCCGCGCAGGTTTCACTAACATCAGCGCCGATGCCCGTGTGCAAGTAATCATCATCTGTTGGTTATTTGGTGCCTTTATCGAAGGCAGTGCAGGCTTTGGTACACCCGCCGCGATTGGCGCACCACTGCTCGTACTGCTTGGCGTGCCACCGGTTGCCGCAGCAGTTGTTGCTTTGATTGCCGACTCTGCCTGTGTGTCCTTCGGTGCGATTGGTCTACCCGTACTCTTTGGTATGGAGCAAGGCTTGACCCAAGGCGGCGTAAGCATGGCTGCGGCGCAAATTGCAGAACATGGCGGCACCTATGCTGACTTTGCGCAGTTTATTGCAATGCACATGATCACTATCGATTTAATCACAGGTTCGTTAATTCCATTAGTGATGGTGTCGATTCTGACAGGCTTCTTTGGTCGCAATAAATCCTTCAAAGAAGGCTTAGCGATTTGGAAATTTGCGATTTTTGCAGGTCTTTCGTTTACCGTTCCAGCATGGATCATCAACTATGTTGCTGGCCCAGAATTCCCATCGGTTATCGGTTCTTTAATCGGTATGGCAATGGTGATCCCAGTTGCTCGCAAAGGCTACTTACTGCCTAAAGCCGCTTGGAATGACTTTGCCGAAAATGACAACCAAGAAACCGCCAAAGTGGAAACCACTGCTAAATTTTCCCAAATCGCCGCTTGGACGCCTTACATCATCATGGCTGCGCTGTTAGTGCTGTCACGTACCGTTGCTCCGCTAAAAGCCTGGTTATCCGGCTTTAACATCAGCTGGACGGGCTTGATGGGCACTGAACTTAAGGCGAGCTTCGCCACCTTATATGCGCCTGGTGCCTTCTTCGTTGCCGTGTGTATCTTAGGTTTCTTCCTATTCAAAATGAAAAGCCCTGCGATTAAGCAAACGGTCGGTGTGTCATGTAAATCCATGTTACCAACCATTATTTCATTAGGGGCTTCCGTGCCTATGGTGAAAATCTTCTTAAACTCAGGTGTGAATGGTGCGGGCCTAGCCTCTATGCCTGTCGCATTAGCAGATATGTTGGCAGGTTCCATGGGTGCAGTGTGGGCTTGGATGGCGCCTATCGTCGGTATTTTTGGTGCCTTCCTATCGGGTTCAGCAACCTTCTCCAACATGATGTTCTCAGGCCTACAGTACAGTGTGGCTGACAATATCGGCATGAACCACGCTCTCGTCCTTGCCCTACAAGGCATAGGTGCGAACGCGGGTAACATGATGTGTGTGATGAACGTGGTTGCGGCTGCAACGGTAGTCGGTATGGCGGGTAGAGAGTCTGAAATCATCCGTAAAACCATGCCAGTTGCCATTGGTTATGCATTACTTGCGGGCACTATTGCTACCCTTTGGGGTGGTTTCTAAGCCCATTGAAAACTAAGGTCGCTGCGGCGGCCTTGGTCATTTTTAGCGTTAAGAGAGTAGCCTTATGTCAATTAATTATGACGTTGTATATAAAGACTTAATTAAACTGCTCGGCGAGTCCGCAGTATCTAATGATCCTGTTCGCCGCTTCGCTTGGTCTACCGACGCGAGTTATTTCCGCATAGTGCCAGAAATTGTTGTTCATGCTGATAATCTCGAGCAGGCAAAACACACGCTGGCCATTGCTCGCGCTCACAAGGTCCCAGTTACCTTTCGCGCCGCAGGCACCAGTTTATCGGGCCAAGCCATTGGCGATGGTATATTGCTGATCTTAGGCCACGATGGTTTTAGAACCATAGAAGTCAGCCCAGACAGCAACAAGATCACTCTTGGCGCGGCCGTGATAGGCTCCGATGCCAACGCTGCACTTAAGCCATTGAATAAAAAGATAGGCCCAGATCCAGCCACATTAACCTCGGCTATGGTCGGCGGGATTGTGTCCAACAACGCTTCAGGCATGTGCTGCGGCACGGCTCAAAACAGCTATCAAACCATAGCATCAGTCAAACTCTTGTTTGCCGATGGCACTGAATTAGACACAGGCTGCGACAAATCCAAAGCGGCCTTTACCCAATCCCATGGCGAATTATTAGACTCGTTGACTGCGTTAGCAAAACTGACCCGCAGCAATGAAGTCCTCGCCCAGCGCATTCGTAAAAAATATTCCATCAAGAACACCACAGGTTACAGCATCAATTCGCTGGTGGATTTCGAAGATCCCTTCGAGCTGATTAACCACTTGATTGTCGGCGCAGAAGGCACTTTAGCCTTTGTGGAAGAAGTCACTTACCACACAGTTGATGAAGCCAAATTTAAAGCCTCCGCCATGGCGGTATTCTTTAACATGGTGGATGCCGCGAGCGCGATTCCGCCGATTATTGGTGACAGTGTAGCCGCCGCCGAATTACTCGACTGGGCATCCATCAAAGCCGTGACGGGCAAAAAAGGCATGCCAGATTGGTTGAGCACATTGCCTGAAGGCGCTGCAATTCTACTGATTGAATCCCGCGCTAATGATGCTCAAACCTTAGGAACCAACACCCAAGATATAATTGCCAAACTGTCACACCTTAAAACTGAACGCCCCATTACCTTCAGTAGCGATGCCAGTGTTTACAGCAAATACTGGGCAATGCGCTCAGGTTTGTTCCCAATTATTGGCGGCGAACGTCCAAAGGGCAGCTCAGTTATTATCGAAGACGTGGCCTTTAACGTTGAACATTTAGCCGAAGCAGCAGCGGATTTAACCGCATTGTTTAACAAACATGGTTACCCAGAAGGGGTGATTTACGGCCATGCATTAGCGGGTAACTTCCACTTTATCATCACGCCGACTTTTGCATCGCAAGCCGATATCGAACGTTTCCAAGGCTTTATGCAAGATGTCGCCGAAATGGTGATCCACAAGTACGACGGTTCAATGAAAGCCGAGCACGGCACAGGCCGCGCGGTAGCGCCCTTTGTTGAAATGGAATGGGGCGCCGATGCCTACACCTTGATGAAACGCATCAAGCACATTTTCGATCCCGAAGGCATGCTTAACCCTGGCGTTATCTTGAACGATGACAGCACAGTGCATGTGAAAAATATTAAGCCCTGCCCTGTGGTCGATGATTTTGTCGATAAGTGTATCGAATGTGGATTCTGCGAAAAAACCTGTCCAACATCGGCACTTAACTTCTCGCCGCGTCAACGTATTGCCACTTTGCGTGAAATCGAGCGCTTAGAGCAGTCCGGTGATAAAGCCGCTGCAGCCGAAATGCGCGCCGCCGCTAAATACGATGTGGTTGATACCTGCGCCGCATGTCAGCTTTGTACTATTGCGTGTCCAGTGGATAACAGCATGGGCCAATTGGTACGTAAGCTGCGCACGCCGTACATCAGTACCACTGAACAGAAAGTATTAGATTTCCAAGCCAAACATTTTGGCGCGGTTAACCAAGTGATCAGCTCAGGTTTTGACATGCTCGGCGTGATCCACAAGATCACTGGCGATGGCATCACCAGTGCGCTGATGAAAACCGGCCGTCTGATTTCGAAAGAAGTGCCGTATTGGAATCCTGATTTCCCGAAAGGCGGCAAGCTACCAAAACCATCACCTGCAAAAGTAGGCCAAGAAACTGTGGTCTATTTCCCAGCCTGTGGCGGCAGAACCTTTGGCCCGACACCAAAAGATCCCGATAACCGCACTTTGCCAGAAGTGGTCGTCACGCTGCTGGAACGCGCGGGTTATAACGTGATTACGCCAGAGAAAACCCGCGATTTATGCTGCGGCCAAATGTGGGAGTCTAAGGGCGATTTTAAAAACGCCGATGCCAAACGCCAAGAACTTATCGATGCGGTGAGCAAGATGACCAATGACGGCAAGCTGCCTGTGGTCGTCGATGCGCTGTCTTGTACCTACCGAACTTTGTCGGGTAATCCAAAAGTGCAGATTATCGACTTAGTTGAGTTTATGCACGACAACTTGCTAACTAAGCTCAACATCAGCAAAAAAGTCAATGTGGCACTGCACTTAGGTTGTAGCGCACGCAAGATGAAACTTGAGCCTAAAATGCAAGCAATTGCCGATGCCTGCTCTGCGCAAGTGCTCAAACCTGCGGGAATTGACTGCTGCGGTTACGCGGGTGAAAAAGGCTTGTATAAGCCTGAAATCAACGCCAGCGCGCTGCGTAATATCAAAAAGCTCATTCCTGTCGAGATTAAGGAAGGCTATTACGCCAACCGTATGTGTGAAGTCGGCCTCACTCAGCACAGTGGCATTTCCTATCGCCACTTAGCTTATCTGCTCGAAGAGTGCAGCCGCTAATCTGGTATGACAGTAGTAAACAACGGGGCGATATTTAGCCCCGTTTGTTTATATAAGCGAACTATTCTCATTTATTCATTTTTTAATATTATTGATAAATCCAAAGCTGAATAAATACATTTTTAAACCAACATAATCAGCAAGTTAAAATATTCTCATTTTTGCAAAAATCTACAAGCTCATTTACTAAATTAGGGCTACTTATTTACTTTAGATAGGCCTATATTTGATCAACTACCTTAGCATTTGTGTGGACTTTGGGGGCACAGTGCAAGGCAATGTCGTTCACTAACAAGAAAGAGAAAACACAATGAAAATCGCCCTTTTCATCCCGTGTCTAGTCAATCAAATGATGCCAGAGGTTGCTATTGCCACCTTGGAATTATTAGAGAAACTTGGGCACCAAGTGATTCTACCCGCGGGTCAAACATGCTGTGGCCAGCCGATGACAAACTCAGGTTGCTTCGATGCAGCGCGCAGTACCACCCTTAAATTGCTCAACGCCTTTAAGGGAGTGGAATGCGACGCTATTGTTTGCCCAGCCGCCTCTTGCTTAGTGGCCGCCAAAGAAAACTTCCACGAGTTTGATAGCAGCCCTGAAGCGCAAGCTGTGATCAACAAGCTCTATGAACTGACAGAATTTTTGCACGATATCGCGCCAATCCCCGCCTTTAACAAGCCCTTTACGCACAAAATCAGCCTACAACTGAGTTGCCATGGTATTCGCATGTTAAGCCTTGCGACACCAAGCGAGCAGATGGGGCCAAGATTCAACAAAGTCGAAGCCGTGCTCGCCAATATTGCGGGTATAGACATAGTCTATACCGACCGTCGTGACGAATGCTGTGGCTTTGGCGGTACGTTCGCCGTCGATGAGGGCGCAGTGTCTGCCAAAATGGGTAAAGACAAGGCCCAAGCCCACGCGGCAACGGGTGCAGAGTATGTCGTAGGTTTTGATCCTTCATGCCTGTTGCACCTCGATGGCATGATCCGCAGACAGCAATTGCCGATTGAAATTCGCCACATAGCGCAAGTGCTGAACGCCGCGCTTTAGGAGACTCACCATGGCTTACAATCATAATCACGATGCTAGTCAAGGCTCACAGGTCCATGCCCATAAAGCCGATATTTTTTGCCGCGACGAAACCCGTGTCGACTGGCATTCAAAAGCCCTGTGGATGCTCAGAGAAAAACGCGACCGCGCTGCGGGTAGTATCCCAGAGTGGGAACAGCTGCGTCAGTTAGGCTCAGAAATTAAGCTCCATACGCTCACAAATCTTGCCCAATACCTCGAAACCTTTGAGCAAAACTGTATCGCCAACGGCATACAAGTCCATTGGGCAAAAGATGGCGCCGAACATAATCGTATCGTCCATGACATTTTATCGCGCCATAATGTCAAAAAATTAGTGAAGTCTAAGTCAATGCTGACCGAGGAATGTCACCTCAATCCGTACTTAGAACAACGTGGTATTGAAGTCATAGATACTGACTTGGGCGAGCGGATTATTCAGCTCGCCAAAATGCCGCCATCACACATAGTAGTTCCCGCTATTCACATGAAAAAAGAAGAAGTTGGCGACCTCTTCCATGAGAAACTCGGCACTAAAGCAGGGGCAGCCGATCCCTTGTATTTAACCCGTGCCGCCCGCGCTCATTTACGAGAAAAATTCCTTACTGCCGATGCCGCGATGACAGGCGTGAACATGGCGATTGCTGACAAAGGCGCCGTGGTGGTTTGTACCAACGAAGGCAACGCCGACATGGGTGCTAACTTGCCTAAACTGCAGTTGCATTCAATGGGGATCGACAAAGTGGTGCCCGATGTGGACAGTGCCGCCGTTTTGCTGCGTACCTTAGCACGTAACGCTACGGGTCAACCTGTTACGACTTATAGCGCCTTTTACCGTGGTCCACAGCCTGCTGGCGAGATGCATATTATTATTGTCGACAATGGTCGCACTGAGATGCTTAAGGATAAAATCCTTGCAGAATCATTGAAATGTATCCGTTGTGGTGGTTGCCTCAATACCTGCCCTGTGTATCGTCGCTCCGGCGGTTACAGCTACAACTACACCATTCCAGGCCCCATTGGTATCGCAGTAGGCGCTAAGATTGATGACACTAACTCGATTGCTTGGGCTTGTACCTTGTGTGGCAGCTGTACCTATATCTGCCCAACAAAAGTGCCGCTCGATAAGATTATTTTCCACCACAGACGCCTTAAGGCCGAAGCCGGAAAACTCCCTTATGGCAAAAATAGTTATATGCCATTAGTGGGTAAATTTATGGCAAGTGAAACCATGCTGAATTGCTCTATGAGTGTGGCGAGAACCGCGCTGCGCATTCTACCGGGCAGTCTGTTAAAACCCTTTAGCGGTGCATGGGGTAAATACCGTGAACTGCCCGTCGCCCCGAACTCCAGCTTCGAAGCTTGGTTTAAGAAACACAGGAGCCTATAAGATGTCTAGTAAACTTGAAATTCTCAATGCGCTCAAACTGTCGGCCTTAACAAATCATCCTATGCCAAGCATAGATGTGACGCCAAGACGTGACAATCTCGTCGGCCAGTTCGAGACCAACCTCAATACTGTCGCGGGTACGCTGCATAAAGAAGGTGGCTTAGTCGCCCTGCAAGCCAAAGTCGATGAACATATCGCCCAAGGGTTACAGGTCATCTCCCTTGTAGAAGGTGTCACGGCAAACCGTGAAATGCCACCCACAGCCCACGAGCTCAAAAACATAGATTATGCAGTGATCCCAGGTGACATTGGCGTTGCCGAAAACGGTGCCATTTGGGTGAACAATAAGAATTTAGGCCACAGAGTCACGCCTTTTATCTGTGAAAACCTGATCTTAGCCCTGCCAGCGAATAAGATTGTGCCGACCCTACATCAGGCAGCTAAAGAAATCACGCTAGCCTCAGGTGAGTTCGGGGTGTTTATCGCGGGTCCATCAAAAACCGCCGATATCGAACAAGCCCTCGTCGTCGGTGCCCACGGCGCCTGCAGCTTGAACGTGTATTTGCTCTGATGCCTATTGATTTAATGTAACCAAGAAAATTCAAGGGTTACAGGGCAATCGATCACGAAAGCCGCCTTCATTAGCGGCTTTCTTATTGAGACTTCGCTGAATGATATTTGAGTTGTAGGCTGATAAACCACTAACACAGCTTACCAATTAACGTTTATTGACAAGCAGTTTACAGGCTTGCCATGGCATTCACTCACCGACTCGGTGAATAGAAACCTAGGGCCTCTAAGCTTATGAACGAGAGCCATATATGGCGAACTGGCAGTTAAACACGGATGTTATTCAAGTCAATCCGTGGATGCAGAGCCGCTCCATCCAACTCTTTGATGAACGGCGCCATCCCTGATGTTCATCCGTTTACTTTAGTGAGCGCTTAAATATCAATCTAATATTAAGATGTTGATTTAAAGTGTGATATTGCTACGACCTATGGCAATCGTTAGTGATAAGCAGGGGATCTTTATCAAGTCGCTTTAACCAGGTGCGATAGCGCACATACTGAGGATACCTTGGTAGTATCCTCGACTCGGTTGGCTGTATTCTCGACTATGTCTATTAGGCATTTATAGTAAAGGTGAGTAAATGAACGAGGTATTACTACAAATTAAGGCGCTCACCAATGGTGATCCTTTGTTGACGGCTGTCATTGTTGGAGTATTAACATTAACGTTAATTGGACTCGTAGGCTACATGCTAAAAGATGTCCCCGCGAAGCTGTTAAGTTGGCTCAGTTGCCTGCTGTTTGTGCGGCTCACTATCGACGATAGCCATCAAGCGCGCACAGAGGTATTCAATAAACTGTCCTTTTTGATCAGTAATACTACCATTCCGTTTTTTTCACGCTCTATCTCTGAGGCTGTGTACTTTGACTATAGTATGAGTTACGACGGGCGTGTCAGTGTTAAGTCTATCGGCTACGGTATGCACCTGTTTAAATTCCATGGTTGTATCATGTTGGCGACCCGTACTAAGGTCGATAGTACGATGGCTTACGATACCATTACTGTAAGTGCACCATGGTGGGCAAAAGATAAACTACATAGTTTTCTAGAAGATACTCGTGGAGACATCTCTACTGAGCCGAAAGTTAATATTTTCGAAGAAACCGAATGGTGTTGCTATGGCATATTGAAATCATCGGGTTTTAGTGAATTAGTGCTAGATGGAGGGTTTAAGCAGGAGTTGATGGGGGAAGTTGATAACTTCGCAAGTAGGGGGGAATCGGTTGTAAGTAAGCTAACCATACTGTTACATGGAAAAACGGGTACAGGTAAGACGGGTATAGCGAGAGCCTTAGCCGTTGAGTATCATCGCGATCTATACATATTGAATCTATCGACGGTAAATGATGCCACTATTCATAAGGCTATTAGAAAAGTACCGCCCGGAGCTATGTTGTTAATCGAGGACTGTGACTGTGTAAAGGCTACGGTATCACGAACTGCTGAAAGCAATGCAGATAACCCTCCACTCACTTTAGGTGGCGTTCTAAACGCGTTAGACGGAATCATTCCTCTTGATGACTGCCTTGTAATAATGACCACCAATCATTCTGATAATCTTGACCCCGCGTTAATACGTAAAGGTCGTGTAGATGTCAGTATTGAAGTACCACTTATCAGTGCAAAACAGGTTAATGAAGACTACTTTGAGCGTTTTGGCGCCGTTCTTAATAGAACTGAGCCATTGTTAGGTTGTGAAATCTATGAACTCCATCGCAGAGCGAACTTAAGATATGGTGTGTGTTGTAAGCCAGTTTAATCCTCTTCCTCTGTAATAGACGGGAGTGTCTTCAACACTTATCTGAGTTCTGCGAGGGTGCGGCATACAAACCTCCTTGTTTAATGCTTAATGCTTAATGCTTAACCCAAGCATAGTCAGAGATTAACAACTGCACTATAAAGCGCTGGG
>NZ_VXCT01000179.1:0-545 GCF_052850535.1 Shewanella sp. 1180_01 | reverse complement strand
AACCCGCCATTACCATCACCCTGATAAGCATACGTGGAGCCATGATGTGGTGCGCTTAGCTGTTCGCGAGACGGGCAGTTGGATGTTTGCCACCGGGCTTGAAAAGGACGTGTTAATGACGTTTGAGCGTAATTACAAAGTCTTATGCAGACGCTTTAGCCGTGGCGAGTTGACCGATATTGAATTGCCTAAAGCACTACCTGAAACGGTGACGCGGCCCACTGAGGCGGCAAAGGCGAAATCGATTATTGCCACGCTACGAACAAACCTTGGGCTTAAGGGGGCAAACGATGGCGACTAAACCACTGACACAGCGCGAACGCTTGATGCGCATCATCACAGGGAAACGGTTTTGGACCCTGTTTGAAATCCAGCAAGAGAGCTTTAACCGCTTTGGGGTTCACGACAGCGAGACAGCCTTAAGTGCGCGGTTTCGGGATATGCCGATTAACCAGCGGGTGAAGCGCATACGCTCGGGTACCCATCACACCTTTGAATATCGGTTGGAGGGCTAGATGGCGCAGGTGATGACAGCAACAGGCGTG
>NZ_VXCT01000178.1:0-561 GCF_052850535.1 Shewanella sp. 1180_01 | reverse complement strand
TGTATTGATTGCTTAGAGCCAAATGAGCCACAGCGGCTTAATGAGTTGCGCTGTATTAGTTGCCAACAGGATGAAGATAAGCGCCAAAAGCAGCGCTATGGGAAGCGTTTATGATCGAATCGTTATTTGAATATTTCGGTAAGTATTGGGGCTTCATTGGCAGCGTCATTAGCGTTTTCTGTGCACTGCTGATGGCGTGGTTTAGCACGCGATTTACCCCACGGATTGAGCATGAAAAAGTGATCCAAAAGGTGGCTGAAATCGACAAGCGCCTTAGCGAAACTGAAATGCAATTGGAGTACATGCCGACCCGTGACGAACTGCATGCGCTCGATAAAACCCTCACAGGTTTAGGTGAGCGCTTTGGCGCAATGGAACAAGGCATTAGGCGCTTAGAAACCAAGACCGACATGCTTCTCGAAAACGAACTGAAAGGAGGCCATTAATGGCGATGCAGCAAATTATCAATGAGCACCAACGCCTTGTGGTGCTTCGATTACTGACCGAGGCGGGAGCCTTTGCACTCAATGAGTCCATCTTACAAGATGGCTTAAATGCCTA
>NZ_VXCT01000177.1:0-567 GCF_052850535.1 Shewanella sp. 1180_01 | reverse complement strand
ACAACCAGAAAAACATTTAGTGCTGAATTCAAACTTGAAGCAGCCCAATTAGTCCTCGATAAAAACCATAGCATCATCGAAGCTGCAAAGGCGATGAACGTAGGTAAGTCCACTATGGATAAATGGGTGAGACAGTTAAAACTAGAACGCCAGGGTGGCACACCAAAAGCATCTCCGATTACCCCTGAACAAATTGAAATCCGTGAGCTGAAGAAGCAAATAGCTCGTCTTGAGGAGCACAATCTTATCCTAAAAAAGGCTACCGCTCTCTTGATGTCAGACTCGATGAACAATTTACGCTAATCAGCGCACTCAAGCAGAGCCACTCTATTCTCACAATTTGTAATGCATTCAAAGTGCATCGAAGTAGCTATAAGTATTGGCTAAAAAGAAAAGAACATATTGATGCAGACTTTACTATTTTATGCAGTGAAGTGAAGGCTGCACATCGTATTAGTCATGGCTCTGCCGGTGCGCGAACGATAGCGCAATTAGTGACTAACAAAGGGATTGGTCTCAGTCGTTATCGAGCCCGTAATCTAATGAAAAAGCTTGGGTTATTAAGCT
>NZ_VXCT01000176.1:0-584 GCF_052850535.1 Shewanella sp. 1180_01 | reverse complement strand
TTGTTTGTGCTGATGTTGATGTTCGGGACCCGCATAGGTGAAACCCGTTTAGCCAGATGGGACCACTTTGCCGGCGATTACTGGTTTATTCCCGCTGAGAATGCCAAGAACCGCCAAGAGCACCGCTTACCTATGACGCCAACAGCCAAGAAGCTCATTACCCATTACGCCCATTGGCAATACACGCATGTGGGCAAGCGGGCGTTTTTGTTCCCAGGCGAAGTAGGGCCGGTGAGCATTCGCACCGCGCAATATTGGAGTGAAACGATTCGGTTTAAGGCGTTTACATCGCATGCACTGCGCAAACTGTGCCGCACCATTATTGCCGACATGGGCGTAGATACCATGGTGGGTGAGCGGATTTTGAATCACACCTTGCCATTGCTGCTACGCACTTACGTTAACAGCACCTTAGATAAGGGCATGTTGATGGCGTTGGATGCCTACCATGCACACTTAATCACGCTGGGGTTTGATGATGTGGCGCCCGAGATTATGCGCCAATCGACCACTGAGCCGGACGAGCCAATGTTAGTGGGGTGGTTATGACGATAACAATGACAATCACAAATAGAACGAGTGAG
>NZ_VXCT01000175.1:0-611 GCF_052850535.1 Shewanella sp. 1180_01 | reverse complement strand
TGGATTTTATCAACGTGTAGAGCTTACGGGCCCCTAACCTTGGCATATATTTACGCCAGTACTGAACCCAGTCTTTGATGACCGATAGCTCAGCTCTACGACTTTCCATTCGAGCAACTGCCTGATAAATACCTTGCCTCGACATACCCGCAGCACGACATGCGGCTGCGAGGTTTATTTCGCCGTTGCTTTTTGCTTGCCAGACGTACCGGATAAGTACTTTTTTCTGAGGCCTGCTCCATATTCATTGTCCATGATATCAACCATGCCATTGAGGATTTTGTTACGCAGTTTCTCTTCTGCTAACTCACGTTCAAGGCGCTTGATCGTTTCGGCAGGGGTTTCTTTTGACTTAGGCATAAGGGGATGCTGAAAAGGTTTCGACCAGTCGAGTCTACCATGTTTTCTAAGCCAAACGAGTACCGTTGAACGGCCTTGAATACCAAAATGGGCTTGGGCTTGTTTGTACGTCATTTCGCCTTTTTCAACACGCTCTACAACGCCTAATTTAAAGGCTAAGGTGTAATCTCGTTGTGTGCGCTTACGGCTTGAGTTAATTGATGTTGTCATAAAGAAGTCCTCTTTATGTCAACGTATTTCAGGACGGGACA
>NZ_VXCT01000174.1:0-617 GCF_052850535.1 Shewanella sp. 1180_01 | reverse complement strand
CGCAGTGGATTACCCACCTTGGCCTTCATCGCTTTTACCATCAATTCCATACTCATAAGTCACCCCCAAACGGAGCAATCCACTGCGCAAAATTGACGAAATCATTATATGTACATAACATGTAATAGCCTCACTTAGGTATTAAGCCCGCGCCTGTCGCCAAACTTTTGCGGGCTTTCTTATTTCAATTTCAACTTTAAACAGGATGTTTAAATGCCCAAACAGAAACATGGAACCGTTATTGGCATAAGCCAAAGCCGTGGCCGTATTGCTGTAGAACTTGATACAGGCAATATCAGCGTCATGGATATTTACAATCCCAAAAGCTTTGAAATAGGCCACATCATCTTCGGACCGTTTGATGCACTCGGTGGTTATTTCGTCTTCAACAAAACAGCTCAAGCAGAATATTTTGTTTACGTAGAAGCAACCTGCTGCGATCTTGAAACAGCTCAGCAGCACCTCGTTCTCAAATAAAACATCAAGGCAAATCCCTCACCACCGACAAAGGTCAAAGTTTGACCGCAACGCATGATTTCAATAACATGTAATCGCCTCACTTAGGTATTAAGCCCGCGCCTGTCGCCAAACTTTAGCGGGCTTTCTTATTTCAACTT
>NZ_VXCT01000173.1:0-624 GCF_052850535.1 Shewanella sp. 1180_01 | reverse complement strand
GAAGTTTTGGCGACCGATGCGGGCTTAATACCTAAGAGAGGCATTGACATATTACTGAAGCAGAGGGGGGAGGTCAAATTTGGATTTTGCGCTGAGTGGTTAGTGATTCGGCTTGGTGTTTTATTCGAGAAGGAGCTGCTGTTGAGCCGTCTCAAGATTGCAGCAGGAGGCTTCTACATAAGCGAAATATTCAGCTTGAGTGGTTTTGTTGAAGATGAAATAACCGCCTAGTACATCCAGCTGTCCGTAGATGATGTGGCCAATTTCAAAGCTTTTTGGATTGTAAATATCCATGACGCTGATATTGCCATTATCAAGTTTTACTGCAATACGGCCGCAGTTTTGGCTTATTTCAATAACGGTTCCATATGTTTTTTTTGACATGACAAGTTTGGCTCAACTAGCTGTTTTTATTGAATAATTAAGTCATCTGAAGTTTTGGCGACCGATGGGGCTTAATCACTAAGAGAGGTATTTATATGTTAGGCAAGCATTTTTATTTCGTCAATTTTGAGCCGTGGGTTGCTCCGTTTGGGGGTGACTTATGAGTATGGAATTGATGGTAAAAGCGATGAAGGCCAAGGTGGGTAATCCACTGCGTAAGCTGGTGTTGATCAAGCTGGC
>NZ_VXCT01000172.1:0-656 GCF_052850535.1 Shewanella sp. 1180_01 | reverse complement strand
CAAGCTGGTGTTGATCAAGCTTGCTGATAACGCGAACGATAATGGTGAGTGTTGGCCGAGCCATCAGCATATTGCAGATCAGTGTGAGATTGGTCATAGCACAGTTAGAAAGCACATTGCGGCCTTGGTTGATATGGGTTTTGTCACGGTTAAATATCGTAAGGGGCCTAAGGGGAATTTAACCAATATTTATACAATTTCAATCTGCTACGAGGTAGCACCCTCTGTGCTAGCAGATAGCACAGGGGTGCTACCAGATAGAAGACCCCCTCTGCCACGAGATAGCATAGGGGTGCCACCAGATAGCATAGGTATGCCACCAGATAGCAGACCCCCTGTGCCACCAGATAGCACCGGAATCAGTCACTCTTTTGAACCTATCAAAGAATCTTTAAAAGATAGTTGTCCAGCAACGAGTGCTAAGTCGGTTTTCAATGCGTTTTTCAAAGCGTATCCCGCCCATCGCAAAGGCGGCTCGGATTCGGCTGCGTGGAAAGCGTGGAAGGCCGAAAAGCTGACCGACGCCGATTGCGTGCTGGCGGTGACGTGGTTGAAGGAAGCTGCGGCGCTGGATACGAGTTGGGGTTTTAGCGCTAACGGCCAGTTTGTATTGGGCATTACTAAGTTTATCCGCGAACGCCACTGGCTGACGCCGT
>NZ_VXCT01000171.1:0-677 GCF_052850535.1 Shewanella sp. 1180_01 | reverse complement strand
GCGGTGTTAGCCAATGGCGTTCGCGGATAAACTTGGTAATACCGAGCACAAACTGGCCGTTCGCACTAAAACCCCAACTTGCATCCAGCGCCGCAGCGTCCTTCAACCACGTCACCGCCAACACACAATCGGCGTCGGTCAGCTTTTCTGCCTTCCACGCTTTCCACGCAGCCGAATCCGACCCGCCTTTGCGATGGGCCGGATACGCTTTGAAAAACGCATTGAAAACCGACTTAGCACTCGTTGCTGGACAAGAGTCTTTTAAAGATTCTTTGATAGATTCAAGATTGATAGATTCTGGGTGAACCAGATTCACTAGGGGTGGTGAACCACGTTCACTAGCTGGTGAACCATATTCACTAGGGGGTGAATTTGCTTCACTAGGGGATAGTGAACCACATTCACTAGGGGGCAAATCTGCGCCATTGGGGGATAGTGAATTTGCTTCACCCCCTAATACAGCGGCGTCTCCCTTGCATTTTGGCGCCAGCGGCTCAAAACGAATGTGGAAAATATTGGTGGAGTTACCCTTCTCGCCCTTGCGATATTCGCGCCGTAAAAAGCCGTCGTCCTCCAACGTCTTTACGTGGTTCATCACACTGCGACGGGTTATCTCACACTGCTCAGCAATGTTCTGGTAACTCGGCCAGCATTCGCCTTGGTCATTGGCGTTATCG
>NZ_VXCT01000170.1:0-693 GCF_052850535.1 Shewanella sp. 1180_01 | reverse complement strand
GAATCGTGAAATGGTGAAAAAATTGCGCAAGGAAGGCTACCAGGTTGGTCGCTATCTCGTTCGTAAAATTATGTACCGCCTTCGACTCAAAGCAACCCAGCGACGTGCTTACAAGGTGACTACGCAGCGGAAACACTCAGATGCAGTGGCAGATAACCTGTTAAACATGAACTTTAATCCAGTATCGGCTAATCAGGTCTGGGCGGGTGACGTGACCTATTTAAAGACGGGTGAAGGCTGGATGTATTTGGCAGTGGTGATGGATTTGTATTCACGCCGGATTGTGGGATGGCACATAGATAAACGCATGACCACAGATTTGATATCTAAGGCATTAATAAAAGCCTACAACCTGCGACAACCGGCCAGAGGGTTGGTATTTCACAGTGACCGAGGCTCGCAATATACCAGTAAGCAATTCGGTAGGCTGCTATCGAGCTATGGTATCCGAGCCAGCATGGGTGATGTGGGGGCGTGTTGGGATAATGCCGTTGTTGAGCGATTCTTTGGCAGCTTAAAACACGATTGGATTTTTAAAGTTAATCAACCAACAAGGGAGTTTATGAAGCAAGATGTGACTGCTTACATGAAATATTACAACTTGGAGCGGCTGCATTCTGCTAATGACGATCTGTCACCGGTAGAGTTTGAAAATTCTCAAGTAAAAGTGTCCAGTTTGGGTTGACCAGTACA
>NZ_VXCT01000017.1:0-83300 GCF_052850535.1 Shewanella sp. 1180_01 | reverse complement strand
CTACAGGGAAGTATCTACGGCGTGTCACTGGTGTAACAGTGTAAGAGCCTGCGGCAGGCAATTAGGAAATACTGAACCTTATAGCGCTGCGGTAGTCCATTCGCAGCATCTATATCAGCCGAGATAACATCAAACTCTCTGGCGCAGCAGCGCCAAAAACAAAAACCCGACTCAGTTACCCGAGTCGGGGTTTTCATTTTTCTCTTACAAGAATTTAGGTTTAAGCGATTAAGCTAAAGACCGCAGATGTTTTGCTAATCTAGCGCAGGAAAAACCGTTTTAGAGCAAGGCTTTTTGTTGCGACGTGTAGTGTTTTTCTACACGAGTAACAAAGTAACGCCGCTATAAACGATTTTAACCAGCTAGGATCACATCATGCCGCCCAAATCAGCTTGAACACCTAGATATCTCTGAAATAAAGGCTTTCAGGTATCATAGGGGTCAACATTGTGGTCAACAAAGGGGTATACATTGCAAGACAAGTACATCGTTAAAAAGAAAGGTAAGGACACTTATCAGTTTAATATGAGAGTCCCCAAAGCGTTAGCACACCTCTACCCTTATAAGACATACATCACCCGTACACTTGGTACATCTTGTATTAAAACAGCTCGCATCCGTAGAGATCGAATTGTGGGTGAGATTGCTGCACAAAAAGAGTCTACATTCAGTAATGAAAGAGGTGCTTTCTTAGCCTTCGTTGATACACTTAAAGAAGCCAAACAGGAAGCCAGAGGCAATCGTGGCGAGGCATACTATCAATTATCGACTCAAGATATTCTAGATACTGAAGCCTTCCCTAAGGCTCAATTAGCGGCCTCACATTCAGTTGAGACAGGTACGATTCCTGAAGGTTATAGACCTACTTTACGAGAAGCACTACACTCATGGCTTGAACGTAACTCGCGCAGAAATACTGATACGATATCAAAGATTAAATCAACTACAGACAGGTTCTTAAAATACTGTGGTCAGTTCGATATTGAGCTTGCAGCTATCCACCGTCGTGACGTTCTCAACTACATAGAGCACACAATCATAGATTACAGCGTTAGCACTGTATCAGGCCACCTGAGCCGCTTACGTAGTGTGTTTAAGCATTCATGGCAGGTAGGATTGATTGACCAGATACCTTGTCCTTTCTCTGACCACGACTTAGCATTTTACAAAGAGCATAAAATAGAGAAGACCCAGTTGTTCAGCGCTCACGAAATCAAACAGATTATGCAATGGTCTGAGTCTCAACCAGACAACATGCGCCTGATAGTAAAAACTGGGCTGTATACTGGAATGCGTATAGGTGAAATCTGCGCTCTAACGGCTAAAGACATACATATGGAGGATGACTTAATCGCTTTCTATGTCAGAAAAGGAAAGTCAAACGCAGCGGAACGTACGGTACCTATCTGTGATGCGCTAGTTAGTGAAATACGTGAACGATTGGCAAACCTTGAGCCTAGCTCATTACTGTTTGGTTTAGAGGGTAAGAAAGCGAGCCGTGACTTTAGCCGCTTTAAGACAACACTCACAAAAGACAAGACCAAGAAGTTCCACAGTTTCCGTGTACATATGATTACTGCATTTGCTCGAGCAGGCATAGACGAGCTCAAAGCAGCTTTCATCGTAGGCCATAAAGGCGGTAAAACCATGTCATATGGTTACTATGCCAAGGCAGATGAGCTACATCGCCTAAAAGAAGCCGTGGAGAAAGCAGCACATATAATTCATAGGGATTGGTTGTCGTAAGATAATTCAAACAGATAAAGCCTCTGAGGTGATGGAAACCTTTGAGGCTTTGTATCACACTCAATGTTTGTGAAACTCATGGGGAATTAAACAAAAGCATAACCGTGCCGGAATATACTAATAGCAACTTGTAGTCTGTTATATGTAACGAGAAAGAAGAAGTGTTTGCTATATTATAATTGTTGAGAGAATACCTTTAAGGTGGCAGTATGGAATTATAGTAGACAAGGTGTGTTAAGAATGACGGTACTGGCTGAGCAAAACCAAGCTGCAGATCTTTTGGTAACTAAATGTACAAACCGAAGATGTGGACATACGTTCCTCAGCAGAAATCCTATATTCGTAGGCGGTAACTCACGAAACATTTCAGTAAGTGGCACTAAAGTCCCTTGCGAACGCTGTGGAGCTTGGGCTGCTCAGCAAGATTGGCATATTGACTCGCTGGGTAAATTTCAACTGCGTGAGTTAATCAACGAAATCCGTAACTTTGATAATATAGTACGCCTCAGAGAGTTCCAAGAACAGGTGACTGAAGCTGCTAATGACGAGTATACCTCAGACGAACTTGCTGATGCCTTGAGTGAATTAGATCCGAGGTTCACTAAGTTCAAGAGCTACATTCGCTCTTTATCAGCTCATGAGCTAGCAAGAGTAATAGAAGCTCTAGTATTACTATTAACTCTAGTCTTCACTATCTCTTCATCTTTTGGGCAAAGAGAGGCTAACGAATTAACTAGGGAGTCAAATGTAATACAAGCGGAATCTGTTTCGATTCAACAAAAGCAGCACGAATTAGACAAGCTTAAGTTTGAAACTGAGCAGTTAAACCGAGATACTGATCAGAAGGTCTCAGAGTTGGAAAACCAAATAGACTCAATACTGAGATTAATAGAAGAAGTTCATTCCAACCAAAATGCAACTTAAAAGGTAACCAAAGAAATGTGCCTTGCCTATGTGGTAGTGGGTTGAAGGCTAAGAAGTGTCACCCTAACGGCTATCAATTTATTTAACCAAGTTAGCTTCAATAATTTAATCCCAACTAATTGTACCCATTAGGTATACCCATACAGGTATGGTCAAACTGTGATCGAACAGTACCCATTAGGGTTGAATTTCAATAATAGGTATACTATTCTCCGTGACCTCTTAGAACCAAACGGATACACCTCGTGGCACACATCGCTTACCTTCGAGTCTCTTCTGTAGACCAGAACACTGACCGTCAGCTTGCCAATGCGAGCATCCCTTTTAATAAGACCTTCACTGATAAATGCAGTGGTGGCTCTACCATACGTCCTGCCCTAACTCAGCTTAAAGACTATGCTCGTGATGGTGACACTATCCATGTCCATAGCATTGACCGTCTAGCTCGTAACTTGGTTGACTTGAAACAATTGGTCAATGAATGGAATGAGAATGGGGTTAGCGTCAAATTCCATAAGGAAGGCCTTAGCTTCAATGCTGGTGGCAGTGACCATATGTCTGAGTTAATGCTTAACATGCTTGGGGCTGTTGCTCAGTTTGAGTTAGCAATGATTCATGAAAGGCGTCAGGAAGGCATTGAGAAGGCTAAGTCTGCTGGTAAATACAAAGGTAGGCCTACTAATGAAACGAACCACCAGCAGATCGCTGAGCTACGCTCACAAGGTGTTTCATTAAGGAAGATAGCCAATGAAGTGGGTGTATCACTATCAACCGTACAAAGGGCTTTAGCAGCCTTAGAGAAGACTTAATGAATCAGTATACGCAAGATAGTAGATTTACCAAGTTAGACCCTAGAACCCTTACGCTTGACCCAGCAATGCAAGCTCGCGATGTTGAATTAATCAAAGACAAACGACTACGGTCAGCCCAAGAGATCAAGCAAGAAGCACAAGACAAAGCGATACTTGAAGACCTCCGTAACGGTGTCCCCATTAAACAGCCTATTAGAGTATTTGTAGTTAACGATATTTACATAGTGGTTGATGGCTTTCATCGAACGAGTGCTTGCTTGAAGTACCTTAAAGAGAACCCTGATTCAGACCTAATGATTGATGCTTTAGTCATTAAGAACCGCACCTACAAAGAGGCTTTTTCTGCTGCACAGGAGGCCAACCAAGCTCATGGTGTGGGTGTCACTAAAGATGAAGAATACCAATCTAAGTTTAGAACGTTGATTGTGAATGGTGAGTTTGACCTAACTGTCTCACAAATTAGAAATAAAGTAGGCTGCAGTCAGGGCCATGCGAGCCATATAGCACATGGACTTAAGGCCTGTAAGGAAGCACTTGCTAGTTTTGCTGGTGGTGAGTTAATCAACCTAAATGACTTTATTGAACAGCTTAAAGAGGGACTTGAGCAAAAATATCTATTGCCAAACAGTGCTTGGGATTCCAAAGGGTTCCCTAAAGCTAGGCCGCTTGCTGATGTTTTTAACGGTAAAGATACAACTCCAGATGAAGATGGTGACGAATGGGAACGTACTCAGATAAAGAATGCTGCTAATGATATGAGCCGCCTAGTTGAGAGATACGGTGAAGATTTCTTTAGGGAAGGCTTAAGAAAGGCTGTTAGGGGTACTGATTTAGGTGTCAAAATATCTCAACGAGGTAAATGGCTAGAGCAAGTAGGGTCAGTAAAAGGTGATGAATCATTTGGTGTTGATGACATTGAAAGTGATGGTTTTTAAAATCACATTGGGAGCCAAAACCCTTACACAATGGGGCCTACAGGTGATTTACAATTAACTGTACACGTGTGTACACCTTGGGAGAACTTAGGGTGTACACAACAGGTTTATCAATTCGTAGACTACATTGGCTGTGTGACTAAACGATAGCTGTTATATTGTCTCTTCATTATCAAAATTTCAACATTAGGGTATTTAAGTTTGACAATACTAAGCAGTAGTTCACGGTCTGGTTTACTCATTTTTCACCGATTACTATTTTTAGCAAAGATGTTTGCTTGAAGTTTAGTAAGTGATTTTTCGAAAATGAAATAAACCTTACTTCCTTTTCTCGTGCCCAATCTTCAGATTTTGTTGTTGAAATCCTTGCAACTAGGTTAGCCCCTTCAAGTTCATTTGAAAGTTTTAAAACACTATTATCAACTTTAAGTAATTCGCTAATGTTAATGCTTTTAGGTCTATTCTGGTATTCGACATGAAAACCTTTAGCCAATTTCCCACTATTATTAAAGATATCCTCTGAGAGTGATTCTTCATCAAAAACAAGGCAAAACCCTCTCAACCCGTCAGAGTAGTGCCCCCACATGTGTGTATTAAATAATGGGTCATCAATATCACCTTCATCGAAATAGGAAAAACTACAGATAAGACTTTCTTCTCGAATCCTTTGGATTAAATCACTAGCACACCTTTTACCAAATTCAACAAGTAACTCTGTTGGAGATAGTTTTTCGGGATGATGAACACTAGTTAATTTAAAGAGATCTGTATTATGAGTAATGTGATTAAGACCTATCTGGGATTGTGCATAAAGTTGAAGACTTGTACTTAAGCTTGAATCAATTATACAACCGCCTTCAAATGGGTCATTTTGATTGATCAATTTATCGAACCATAGCTCTCTATTGGCTAAACCACTTAAAGAATTTTTATTCAATGTTCTAAATTTGTAGAAATACATTTAACACTCGCAAATTTTAGGTTAAACGACATCGTCAATTAATTAACCAATTAAAGTAAATTGAAAAGTACAAAGTTTCAATCACACGTTTTTTTTACGAGTAAGGGGATGACGCAATCGTAAGACCATCAAGATACCCCAAGCATACCCCCCTAGATATAGTCATAGTATTTACTAATCAATTGGAGCCTTGAGCTTTCAGCATTGATGACTGCTTCTACTTGCCACCCACAAACAAAAAGGCTACCGTAGGGGTCAACATTAGCGTCAACACGGTAGCCTTAACTTATTGTTTTATATGACAGTTATGTCATGGGCAATAATTACATCATGCCGCCCATTCCGCCCATCCCACCCATTCCGCCCATATCTGGCGCAGAGTTTTGTGGAATTTCAGCAACCATAGCTTCTGTAGTGATCATCAGACCTGCGATTGACGCAGCGAATTGCAATGCACAACGGGTCACTTTAGTTGGGTCAAGGATACCCATTTCTAACATGTCACCGTAAGTGTCGTTACCGGCGTTGTAACCGAAGTTACCGCTGCCGTTCTTCACTGTGTTAGCAACAACTGACGCTTCTTCACCCGCGTTAGTAGCGATTTGACGCAGTGGCGCTTCCATTGCACGCAGTGCGATAACCACACCGTGTTTTTGGTCTTCGTTTAATACTTCGACTTCAGCGATCTTAGAAGCTACGCGAACCAGAGCAACACCGCCGCCAGGAACCACGCCTTCTTCTACCGCAGCGCGAGTTGCATGCAGAGCATCTTCAACGCGGGCTTTTTTCTCTTTCATTTCAACTTCAGTCGCTGCGCCAACTTTGATGACTGCTACGCCGCCAGCTAGTTTAGCCATACGCTCTTGCAGTTTTTCTTTGTCGTAGTCAGACGTTGATTCTTCAACTTGTTGTTTGATTTGGCTTACACGAGCAGCAATTTGTGTTTGCTCGCCGTTACCATCGATGATGGTAGTGTTGTCTTTAGTGATCACAACACGCTTAGCTGTACCTAAATCTTCCAACGTTGCTTTTTCAAGCTCTAGGCCGATTTCTTCAGCAATAACAGTACCGCCAGTCAGGATTGCTACGTCTTGGAGCATTGCCTTACGACGATCGCCGAAGCCAGGTGCTTTAACGGCAGCCACTTTCACGATACCGCGCATATTGTTCACAACTAAGGTTGCTAATGCTTCGCCTTCAACATCTTCAGCAACGATAAGCAATGGCTTACCGGTTTTTGCCAGACCTTCAAGGATAGGTAACAGTTCGCGAATGTTAGAGATTTTCTTGTCTACTAACAGTACGAATGGGTGGTCTAACTCAACGCTGCCGGTTTCTGGCTTGTTGATGAAGTATGGAGACAGGTAGCCACGGTCAAACTGCATACCTTCTACTACGTCCAATTCGTTTTCTAACGCTTGGCCTTCTTCAACTGTGATCACGCCTTCTTTGCCGACTTTTTCCATCGCAGTAGCGATGATTTCGCCGATAGATTCGTCAGAGTTTGCAGAGATAGTCGCAACTTGCGCAATCGCTTTTGAATCTGCACAAGGTTGTGATAAGGCTTTTAATTCAGCAACAGCAGCGATAACGGCTTTGTCGATACCGCGCTTCAGATCCATTGGGTTCATACCGGCTGCAACGGCTTTTAAGCCTTCAACTACAATGGCTTGAGCCAGTACAGTTGCAGTAGTAGTACCATCACCGGCGGCGTCGTTGGCTTTAGAAGCAACTTCTTTCACCATTTGCGCGCCCATGTTTTCGAATTTGTCTTCTAACTCGATTTCTTTGGCAACAGAAACACCGTCTTTAGTGATCAGGGGTGAGCCGAAGCTCTTGTCTAATACCACGTTACGGCCTTTAGGGCCTAAGGTCACTTTTACTGCGTTCGCTAGAATATTTACGCCAGCCAGCATTCTTACGCGAGCGTCATTACCAAATACAACTTCTTTAGCTGCCATCTTGATTATCCTTTAAATTTTTAATGATTAATTGGAATGTCGAATTGATGCTGAGGATTAACCCACTACTGCCATCAGGTCAGCTTCCGACAGGATCAAAACTTCTTGTCCGTCGATTTTTTCTTTCTTAACGCCGTAACCTTCATTGAAGATCACCACGTCACCCACTTTGACATCCAGTGGTTTAACTGTGCCATTTTCTAAGATACGGCCATTGCCCACAGCAAGGATTTCACCGCGAGTTGATTTTTCAGCGGCGCTACCGGTCAGTACTATGCCACCCGCTGATGTTGATTCAACTTCTAGACGCTTAACGATTACGCGGTCATGTAATGGACGAATATTCATCTATGAACTCTCCTAATGATTTGATGCCCTACAATCGAGCCTATTTGTGATTAAAAAAACAGACACCTGAGTCTGCTCTTTTGCTGTCTGAGATATGGGGCTGATAGTGGCGAGATCCAAGGGCATTTATAAAAAAAACTTCAATTTTTTGATGTCGGTTTTTTCAAGTCCGCACAATCCTGCTAGAATCTCGCCTCCGCTCGCTAACAAGGCACTATTTTTCCATGAAAGACAGACACGGGCTGCTAACAGCGCCAATTGGTCGTGTACTGCTCAACATGAGCCTCCCCAACTTAATTGGCATTATGACCATTCTAGGTTTCAGCCTCGCTGACACTTTTTTTATCAGCCAATTGGGCACCGAAGCCTTAGCCGCCATCAGTTTTACCTTTCCGGTGACCTTAGTGATCTCGAGCATCGCCATTGGTATTGGCGCTGGAGTCTCGACCAATTTAGGCCGACTAATTGGCTCGGGTAATGCCCACAAGGCCAAAGTATTCTTGCATGATGCCTTATTACTGACCTTTGGCTTGATTGCCAGTTTAGCCGCTCTGGGTAGCATTTTTATCGAGCCACTGTTTCGCTTACTCGGGGCAAACGATGACAGCTTGCCGCTGATCCACGACTATATGATTTACTGGTATGTCGGTGCGCCGCTGCTGGTGTTGTTGATGGTGGGCAATCAGGGCTTACGTTCCACTGGCGATACCCGCTCGCCTGCGATGATTATGGCGCTGGCGGCAATCATCAATCTTATCCTCGATCCGTTGTTGATCTTCGGTATTGGGCCGTTTCCGCGCTTAGAAATCCAAGGCGCCGCAATTGCGACCTTGTTCGCTTGGTTAGTGGCGTTATCTTTGTCGGGATATTTGTTGATTGTCAGGCGCAGAATGCTCGAATGGACAGTGTTTGACATCGACAGAATGCGCGCCAACTGGACTAAACTTGCCCATATAGCCCAACCCGCTGCTTTAATGAATTTAATCAATCCGTTAGCCAATGCCATTATCATGGCCATGTTGGCGCATATCGACCACAGCGCAGTGGCAGCCTTTGGTGCCGGTACTCGCTTAGAGTCAGTGCTATTAATCGTGGTGATGGCGCTATCGTCGAGCTTAATGCCCTTTATCGCGCAGAACTTAGGTGCAGGCCAGCCACAAAGGGCGAAAGAAGCTCTGCTGCTATCGATAAAATTTATCTTTATCTTCCAAACCATACTTTATATTCCACTGATCTTTTTGGCTGAACCTATCGCGCACTTGTTCAGTACCGATCCGCTGGTGATCGAGTGGTTGAGTTTTTACATCTTAGTGTTGCCCTGCGCCTACGGGCCTTTAGGCATAGTGATTATTGTGGCGACCTCGCTCAATGCCTATCACAGACCTATGAGTTCACTGGTGATCAACCTGTGCCGCTTAGTGCTACTTATGCTGCCGCTGGCGGCTTTAGGATCCTATATAGGTGACGTTAAAGGCCTGCTGCTGGCGCTACCTGTGACCAATATTTTGATGGGAATTGCCTGTTACTGGCTGGCGCAGCGGATCTGTGAACCGACAAAGGTCACGACCGCCAGCGCCATTCGCGAGGGGTAAACTAGCTTGATTTTTTAACGGGAAAGCGCAACACGTCGTCTGAAAACGCTCCCGTAGAGGCTTTGCAGGATCGACGTGGGCCTTGCTCGCTCATGTTGATCGGCACGCCATTTGGCACTAACTCTTGCATTATGTAGTCGATAAAGCGTCGACAGGCTAAACTCACGTAACGTCTTGATGGATAAGCTAAGAAACACTCGCCTTGGTGGGGCTGGATTTCAGGTAACAGCGTCACTAGCTCACCGGTTTGCACATATTCATCCACGACTTCAGCAGGCGCATACACGATACCGCGTCCTTGCAATCCAAACTCAACCGCCACTTCAATACTGTTAGAGCAGAAATTGCCTCTGACTCTCACCTCTTGTTCTGAACCGATAAATAACTCATTAAAAATTTTGCCGTTGGATAAACGGAACATAGACACATTATGCGCTTCAATCTCTTTCGGTGTTTTAGGTATGCCGTGTACCGCTAAATATTGCGGACTGGCGTAAAAACGTAAGTCAGTGGTAAAAATTGGCCGCACCACTAAATCTAAGGTATCCAACGCAGGCTCAACCACAAAGGCCACATCGAGATTATGTTTCACCATATCAACAGATTCTGAACTGCTGATGACTTCTAAGGTGAGTTTAGGGTGCATATCCATAAAGCGGAAAATGGCTTGCATCAAGATTTTCATGCTGTGGATCGGGAACAATTTAATATTCAGCTCATCTTCCAAGGCTTGCAAACGCCGACTGACAGTCGATTTTGGCAAGTTAAGTAAATCAGCCGCTTCAATCAAACTACCGGTTTCAGCAATTCGGTGGAATAACGCTAAGTCCTCTGTCTTCATTTTGACCTTAAGTTCAATCTCATTATGTGGGACTGATAGCCCCAAAGTATCCCGTTTATTGCAACTACTTTAACTGGTATCTTCGCGCCCAGAAATGCTGACAACTTGTTAACTAGGAAATCGCCACCATGAAATCATATCGACTCTTGCCACTGGCAATGCTGCTTCCAGCCCTGCTCAGTGGTTGTTCGCCTGCTGAAAGTTCAGTACAAGTGGACACTGTCCGTCCGGTTAAACTGTTTGAAGTGCTCAACGTAGAAGCTGGAGATTTTAGAACCTTTCCTGCCCGCGTTGCCGCCAATAGCCGCGCCGAATTGTCGTTCCGTATTTCAGGGCAATTAACCGAACTGACATTAGTCGAAGGCCAAAGAGTCGCTCAAGGTAGCCTGCTCGCCCAGCTTGACGACAGGGATGCCAAAAATAATTTAATGACCCGTGAGGCCGAGCACGAACTGTTAGCTGCCGACTTTAAACGTAAGGTCGAGCTGCTTAATCGTAAGCTGATTTCACAATCTGAGTTTGATAGCACGCAAGCGCAACTCAAATCGGCCAAGGCCGCCCTTGCGGCAGCACGCGATCAGCTGAGTTACACCCGCTTAACCGCGCCCTTTAGCGGCACGATTGCTAAACGTTTAGTGGATAACCACCAAATCGTGCAGGCCAATCAAGGGGTGTTAACACTGCAAAACAACAACTTGCTCGATGTGAGTATTCAAGTACCCGAGGCGATGGCGGCGGGGTTGAAGCAATATACCGATCAAGCTCACTTTACCGCTAAGGTGCGTTTTAGCGCCTTTCCCGAGCAGAGTTTCGACGCCAAGTTTAAAGAATACTCCACCCAAGTCACCCCGGGCACTCAAGCCTATGAAGTGGTGTTTTCATTGCCTCAACCTCAAGATATTCAATTACTTCCTGGGATGAGCGCCGAGTTAACCTTAGCCTTAGTTAAAGATCCAAGTGCCCTTGCATCCAGCATAGTGCCCGCGACCGCCATCGATAAACGCGATCAAGATGGCCAAGTGCAAGTGTGGGTTTATCAAACCCAATCGGGTGAAGTCAAACCCACTATGGTGACCCTAGGACGCGTGAGTAACCAAGGTGTTGAGATTTTAACGGGTATCAACAAGGGCGATCTTATCGTGAGCGCTGGGGTGTCTCAATTATCCGCTGGCATGAAAGTCAAACCACTACGCTGGCAGCGTGGGGTGTGGAGAATATAGGACGTGCCAAGGTGGCATTTTTGCATTAATTTTACGTGTTCAGTTATTTCCGCTCAGGGTAAGTATATCAGTAACTTAGAACCCTTTGAAGGGGCTGGGGTTGTGTAAAAAAGTAGTCCCACGCAACCAATTTTCGGGCAAAAACACCCTTCAAGGTGGCATTTTTGTGTCATTTTCGGCAAAAACGTGAGATTTTTTAGTGGCGTGAAGTGTGGACAATGCAAAACTATCTAAGGTGGCATTTTTGCGTTAATTTTTTACAGATAAATAGTTATAATTAAACCAATTATATCAAACACATAAAACATTAATAAATAATAAAAGCTGTGCAAAAAAGTAGTTTCCCGCAACCAAATTTAAAGACAAAAAATCTCTTAAGGTGGCAATTTTTCCCCAAAAAATACTGGATTTTTTAGCGGCGTAAAGTGTGGTGAATATAGGACATGCCAAGGTGGCATTTGTGCGTTAATTTTCTTAAACACTAATTATATACTAAATTAAATAATATCATAAGCTTACAGGATTTTAGAAAGAGAGTTGTTGTGTAAAAAAGTGATTTTACGCAATTAAATTTAAGATAGAAGAACATCTAAGATGACATTTCCCATAAAATCTCCTTGAGCTTGCTAATAATTAGCGAAGCATTAGCCAATCGCAAATGACATCGCTGAATGGCTTAGGCTTGAAAATGTGCGTGGATAATAAAATCTGATTACCTTTAACATATCAAAAAAATGTGTTTGCATGATCACCGCTAACACATTTTTGGACAAAAGCTTGTTAGTGTTTAAACTCTAAAACTCGCTCTTCGCATTATTATTACTAATGACTATCTTAAGAAAGCAGGTTTATGTTCACTAAGAGGTGGATGGATCGTAGTTCACTCTCGAAACAAGAAGCTAACCAGAGAGTGTAGGTTAACCGTTCTAATTGAACTGCCCTGTGTGGAGCCATATGCAGGGTGGTGTGGGGCTGGAGGCTAGATACCTCCATACCCGATTATGAACTGGTATCACGTTCAATTAGGGCTTTCTCCAAAAGGTTCTGGTTGATGTCATTTGAATACATTAATTCCATCTCTTATCTGGCCATTCACTTTAACAGTTAGCGTATCTTCAATGATCATGATCTCTACCGAAGGCATATAGGCATACTCATAGAAATATGAATTGCACTGTAATACCCACCCGTTCATTAATTTATGGCTATCAAAGTCACAACCTTCCCACTCGCCATCAATCTGAGTGGTAAATATTTTCCCATCTACGATTCTTCCAGATACCTCTTCGTTTCCAACTACAATAACTTTGTTGTCTACTGCGATAACTCTCGGGCGGTATTCGTAAAAGTATTGGTATTCTTCGCAAACAAAAAACTGACCATTGGTTAATGGGTAAGCCTTGCCGTGTTCACAACCATCAAATTCATCTTCAATAGTGAATGTATCAGCAAGAGCGGTCGAGCTGAGAGAAGTTAGCGCTACCAATATGCTGAACTTTCTAAAAAGAGACTTAAATCTATTCATTCCGTTGATACTCCACACCGAAGTAGGTTCATAACGGCCAACTCAGGCGGTCATTTTATGTAGCGTTTTTGTTCAATAATTGGAGCTTGCGACACATGCACAAAAACGGCGTAGTAAAATGTGTCGTTTGCAGTTGCTTGTTAGCTGCTGAACCCAAGCAACTTCTTTAAATTTATACCAATACCACTTATATTTGGTTCCAAAATTACAGCATCTGCCGCAGCTCGCCAGCCCGTCTTTTTCTTTATCACTTTCTGAACGTCAAAGTCCATCAGCTCTTTCTTATCTTCAATATCTTGGAAAATCTTGTGGATTAGGGAAACAACATCGCTCGTTGTTTTACAGCATTTCTTCAGAGGTATTAACAACAACTTATCTTTAATTTCGCCGCTTTCTCTCCAGCCGTGATTGTTTTCCTTGAAATATCTTGGATGAAGTGTCGTGATCATAAGCGCAGGAAGAATTTTTTCACCATCCTCACCATTAATTCCATGGTATGAAAAGACTTCATTTTCAAAGTGAATAGGTTCTAAGCCTGCTACAACTACCGATTTTGATTTTGACGCTAATCTAGCCATGTTTGTAAAGTTCGAGCGCATTGCTTCTGCTAGTGGCTCATGCCAGCCATAATCTAGCATGTAAACGAAATATTCTCTCTCAGCGTCAGCTGGCAGATTCCCTAAATTGTGAACATGTAATCCCATGCTGATTTCTCCTTTGCAGCTAACATTTGATATACGACTTGCGCGTTTTGCCAAGTCCTCTCGAAAAAGCGTGCACAGGCATCGACACTATAAACCTCATTAATACAAATCATTGATACATTTATGGCTAAATAGCATCCAATACACGCTCGGACAAAACTTAGTCGCACACTTTGCTTTCCGGTTATCTGAACTTTTCATGAGTGCACACCTTCATCTAACTGAATTTACTCCTCTTTTCCTTTTCGCTCAATAGCAAACCGTGAACTGATTCCGCAAAATTTCGAGATTAACCGCACAAAACCAATAATACTGTATAAAAGTGCAAACACTGCTGAACTTAGAGGCTGTCGCTAGACGGCATCCTTCCCTTCAGACAAATGAGAAAAAGTATTACAAAGAGGTCAGTGCTGCATAGGACAAATTACTGAAGATAACACATAAAGGGGCAAAAACGCGTTAGCCCAAAGCTAACGCAAAAAGACGGTGTTCAGGACATGAATCAGACTAGGCAAGTCTGATTCACTAACACGGTTTTGGACAAAAATTGGTTTACTTTATACCCCCAACAGCGTTTAACTCTACAAGAATAGTTCACGATCCCTAAATCGTTGTATCGCGCGAAGCTCCTCTTTAGTCAAAGAGGCCGGTGTCTGTAATGGTTTAACCTGCTTCACTGTCTTCACCGCTTTAGGCTTTGGTTTCGCCGTTGGTTTTCTTTCTGGCAGACGCTTTTGCTTTACTTTTACGGCTGGCGTGGGAGCCTGATTAGTTTGGGGTATTAAGGGCTTTAGGGGTTCAGACTGAGCAAAAATGTCTTTGAAGACAGTCCCGATAATCTCGGCGGCTTGCTCTACGCTATCATCCCCAACATGGGTATATCGTAACGTCATTGTGACTTTTTTATGCCCAAGTAAAGAGGCCACCATCGGAATACTACATCCGTCCATAACAGCATAACTTGCAAAGGTATGCCGTAAATCGTGCAATCTGACATCTTCAATCCCTATCTGTTTTCGCAATCTTAGCCACAGCGACTGTACCAACGTAGTGGAAGCGCCTTGTTTCATCGGGAAAAGTTCTGTATTGGCCTTACTGTGATAGCGACTTAATATGTCAACTGCGGCTTGACCAATATAAAGCACTTTTGCCCCCGTTTTACTGTCGGGCAAATGCAATTCATTGCCGCGAACGTACTCCCCTTTTAAAAAAGTGATTTCCGATAATCGGCAACCTGTTAGCAGTAACAGCCGCAAAATATCAGCACATTGAGCAATACTGCCGCCGACCTTTTCACATTCATCAAGCGCCACAGATAAACGCTGCATTTCAGCAACACTCAAAAAGCGATTTAATACCCGTCTTTTGTTTTGCCGAATACCAATGCAGGGGTTCGTCAGGCAATGCCCCTGCCTCAATGCTAACTTGAAGACTGATTGCAATGTATCAAGGTTACGGTTAGCGGCACCTTTGCGCGTTTTACTTATTTCATCAAACCATGCTTGCACCATCCTATGGTTAATCATGTGCAACGGGTAACGGCCAAAATGAGCTAACAAGCGTCTATTCAGCGCGGGTAAGACTGACCGTTTTGTACTGGGTTTCCAGTGTTCAAAAATCATCGGCTTCCATGTTTGTTCAACAAACACGTCAAAACGGGGGGAAGCACTCATGCTCGGTTGAGTGTTCTCCTCTCGCCATGCTTGAAGTTGTCCTGTGGCTTTCTCCCGTGCCGCTTTAACCGTTAGCGCACTAACAGGCGCAAGAATGCGTGTGCGTGTCCGATTATCAATAAGGCGGCTAATAACGTACTGCATCGGTTTATCGGGCATCACTTTAACGCCAAGGCCATGACAGAGACTGTCTTGAATGGTATAGGCGCGTGTTTGACGGGCTAATGACCGAATAAACACTTGTGTTAATTTCACTGTTTTCATCGTTGCATCTCCCCTGCAATGAGTTGAGAAACAACATTTGCCGCCTGTTGAACATCACGTTTAGCAAGGTGTGTGTACTTTAAGGTTGTTTCAGGCAAGGCATGCCCTAATAAGCGGCCAATCGTGAGGATGTTGATATTGTGCTTTACTGCGATACTGGCGTAGGTGTGGCGTAAGTCATGAATGCGAACATCATTAAGATGAATAGTCTGGCGCAATGGCCGCCAAAATCGGTCTAAACAAGCAGGGGTAAACGGCTGTGAAGGTGATTGATGCCAAAAAAGATACTCGCTGACTTGCGGCCAATCACTCAGCAACTCCCGCGCAAAGGAAGACAGAAACACCGTTTTCGCGCCTGTTTTACTGTCAGGCAAATACCAATGCCCTTGCCGATAATCAGCCCATTTGACGGAGCACACTTCGTTACAGCGACAACCCGTTAAGATGAGTAACCGTAAGACCATCACCGCAACGGGTGACGCTTTTTCATGGCTATCTAAAGCCAACCATAGCCGCTTGAGTTCTTCCTCAGATAAATAACGCTCACTGTGCGTAGACTTATACCGCTTAAAGCCTTTGCAAGGGTTACTTTGCGCTGGACGATACTCATATACTTCGGCTTGCTGCATCATTACCGACAACAACGGCAACAAGCGATTAGCCATACCTTTCGAGGCATGCATACCATCAAACCACTGTTCTATGTGTTGTCGTGTCAACGCTGCAAGCGGAACATCACCCAACACAGGGGCGATATGCCGCGTAAAACCACGCTGGCTATTGAGTAATGTTGAGGGCTTCCAATGACGGGCATATCTTGGAAAAAACTCTTCTGCGAACGCACAGAGCGTAAGAGAGGGCGCAGGTTCACGCACCACCCCATAACGTAACGCATCTATCTGCTTTCTTGCCTCAAGTCGCGCATCATCAAGCGTGATATCATTTGCATTGCCGATAACATGAAGTTGCCGCAAGCCTTGATACTGGAAGCGAACGTAATAACACCGAATACCAGAGGGATAGGCTCGCATAAAAAAAGCGGGAAAATATTTATCGTAAAACACCGTTATTTTCTGTGGTGTGGGTAAATTATCAATCATTGACTGTTGCAGTTTAATACTCGGCATAGGTTTTCCTCGTTCAGTAAGGTGGCATTCATGAGGTGTTTTCGAACCATTTTCGGGCTAAAAACACGTAAGAAACGCATTAAATTTCACTGAGCGAAAAAACAATAAAACACATTTAAATCAATGCACTAAACTCAACAAACAACCACCCCCTTGGAGCGTGGGGTGTAATTGATGAACATTGCAGAATATTCGATACGTCACAAAGTCATCAGTTGGATGTTTGTGTTGCTGCTACTCGTGGGTGGCGGCGTGAGTTTTACTGGTTTGGGGCAATTAGAATTCCCCGAATTCACCATTAAAGAAGCCCTAGTGATCACGGCTTATCCCGGCGCATCACCTGAACAAGTTGAAGAAGAAGTCACGCTGCCGCTCGAAGATGCCCTCCAGCAGCTCGATGCCATTAAGCATGTGACCTCGATTAACAGTGCGGGCCTGTCACAAATCCAAATCGAGATTAAAGAAAGCTACGACAAAACCACCCTGCCACAGGTGTGGGATGAAGTGCGTCGTAAGGTCAACGACACGGCGGGCAACTTGCCTCCGGGTACAACCGCGCCGCAGGTGATGGACGACTTTGGCGATGTGTATGGCATTTTATTTAATCTCTCTGGGCCTGATTACAGCAACCGCGAGTTAAGCAATTACGCCGACTATCTGCGCCGCGAACTCGTACTCGTGCCCGGGGTTAAAAAGGTCTCGGTTGCAGGCAGCGTCACCGAGCAAGTCGTGATTGAAATCTCCCAGCAAAAGCTGTCGGCACTGGGATTAGATCAAAGCTATATCTATGGTTTAGTGAACAATCAAAACGTGGTCTCCAACGCGGGCAGTTTAGTGATTGGTGATAACCGTATCCGCATTCATCCCACGGGCGAATTTAGCAATGTGCAGGATCTGGCGCGCTTGATTGTCAGCCCACCGGGTAGCACTGAGCTAATTTACCTTGGCGACATTGCTAATATTGAAAAGGATTACGACGAAACCCCGAATGTGCTTTACCACAATAAGGGCGAAGCGGCGTTATCACTGGGGATTTCTTTCTCTAGCGGCGTGAACGTGGTCGAAGTCGGACAAAAGGTTAGTGACCGTTTAGCCGAGCTTGAATCCCAACGCCCAATCGGCATGAATTTAGCGACGGTTTACAACCAGAGTCAGGCGGTCGATGAGACAGTTAACGGCTTCTTAATCAACTTATTAGAATCCATTGCTATCGTGATCGCCGTGCTCCTGCTGTTTATGGGGCTGCGCTCAGGCATGTTGATGGGCCTGATCTTACTGCTAACGATTTTGGGTACCTTTATCGTGATGAAAGTGCTGGGGATTGAGCTGCAACTCATCTCCCTCGGCGCACTCATTATCGCCCTCGGCATGTTGGTCGATAACGCGATTGTGGTCACCGAAGGTATTTTGATTGGCCTGCGCCGTGGTAAAACCCGTCTCGAAGCGGCGAAGCAAATTGTGGCTCAAATCCAGTGGCCGCTATTGGGCGCGACTGTCATTGCCATTATTGCCTTTGCGCCCATTGGCTTATCGCAAAATGCCGCCGGTGAATTCTGCCGTTCTTTATTCCAAGTGTTGATGATTTCGCTGTTTATCAGTTGGATCACCGCCATCACCTTAACGCCGTTCTTCTGCCATCTGTTATTTAAGGATGCGCCGAGCGACGAAGAAGCCCAAGACCCTTACAAGGGCTGGTTCTTCAGCTTATATCGCGCAAGTTTAACCCTAGCGCTGCGCTTTAGATTAGTGAGTATTCTGCTGGTTATAGCCATGCTGTTCAGCGCTGTAGTGGGCTTTGGTCATATCAAGAATGTGTTCTTCCCTGCCTCTAACACGCCGATTTTCTTTGTGGATATCTGGATGCCAGAAGGCACGGACATTAAGGCGACCGAACGTTTTACTGCCGATATTGAGCGCCAGTTACTGCAACAGAACGAGCAAAAAGATATTGGGTTGAAACACTTAACCAGCGTTATCGGCCAAGGCTCGCAGCGTTTCGTCCTGCCCTATCAGCCAGAAAAAGGCTATCCCGCCTTTGCCCAGTTGATCGTCGAAATGCAAGATCTAGCCGCCGTTAAAGCCTATATGCCAGAGTTAGAAACCTTGTTAAATCAACGTTTCCCACAGGCACAATATCGCTTAAAAAATATGGAAAACGGCCCATCGCCCGCAGCCAAAATTGAGGCACGCTTCTACGGTGACAATCCTGAAGTGCTGCGCGCTTTAGGCGCCCAAGCCGAGGCCATTTTCCACGCCGAACCGAGCATGGATGGCATACGTCACAACTGGCGTAATCAAGTGCCCTTGATCCGTCCGCAACTGGAAAATGCCCAAGCGCGGGAAACGGGGATCAGTAAGCAAGATCTCGACAATGCCCTATTGGTTAACTTTAGCGGTAAGCAAATTGGTTTATACCGAGAAACCAGCCACTTGTTGCCCATCGTCGCCAGAGCGCCCGCCGAAGAACGTTTGCAAGCCGACAGCCTATGGAAGTTGCAAATTTGGAGTAGCGAACACAACACCTTTGTGCCTGCCACCCAAGTGGTGAGTAGCTTTAACACTGAGTGGGAAAACCCGCTGGTGATGCGCCGAGATCGTATGCGTATGCTCGCTGTGATGGCCGATCCTAAACTTGGCAGTGATGAAACCGCCGACTCTGTACTGCGTAAAGTGAAAGACAAGGTCGAAGCGATCAGCCTACCCGCAGGTTATCACTTGGAATGGGGCGGTGAATTTGAAACCGCAGGCGAAGCGCAAACCGCGGTATTTAGCTCGATTCCCATGGGTTATCTGGCGATGTTTTTAATCACAGTATTCCTGTTCAACTCAGTGCGCCAGCCCTTAGTGATCTGGTTTACTGTGCCCTTGGCCCTGATTGGGGTATCTGCGGGACTCTTGTTATTCGACGCCCCTTTCAGCTTTATGGCGCTACTCGGCCTGCTGAGTTTGTCGGGTATGGTGATTAAAAACGGTATCGTCTTGGTCGATCAAATCAACCTCGAACTCAGTGAAGGCAAACCCGCTTATTTCGCCTTGGTCGACTCCTGTGTCAGCCGTGTGCGCCCCGTCATGATGGCAGCGATAACCACTATGCTCGGGATGATCCCACTGATCTCAGACGCCTTTTTCGGTTCAATGGCGATAACGATTATTTTCGGTCTCGGTTTTGCGTCACTGTTAACACTCATAGTACTGCCAGTGATGTACAGCCTAGTATTCAATATTAAAGCGACAGCGATAGGAGGTGAGTCACCTAACAAATAAAACTCAACTTTTTAGCTCCGCAATTGATCCAAAAACGCTTCCCGGCGCGGCCGGTCAGTCACTCTGTTAGTGGCTGACTGGTCATTATTGCCCTTTAAGAAAAACTGAAAACAATATCGTTTGAATAACTAAATTTGGCATATTAATGCAAGGCTTTAATTAATGATGGCAAATAACACAGCCAAGAAAAAATGTATTCATTAAAACATGAACTATCAGTTCCATATTTACACGAGTAATATGGAGTAATAATCAATTACGCACATTTACACGAATAAATAACAAAGGTATATTTATAGCCGATTATTAATTTGCCATGCCATCTTAAATACCACCCTCATAGTTTACGACAAAATGATGTTACTATTTTGTTGCAATTAACATTTGAGAAGCATCATGAAATTACGTTTTGATAGGATTCTTCCAATAAGAAAACCAACAGTATTACTGGGAATTATCAGCGCTTTGCTCATACTATCTTTAATTCCGTTTATCGGCAGAACATTCTGGCTTGCACTCGTACTCCTATGGTATGTGTTTTTGTAGTTTGAATTTAGTAATTTTAAACTGCCAAGTAAAAACTTATTATCAATTTAAACATCAGTTATGTATAGCTGATAAATGTCTTTTCAATAAGCGTTGCCTTTAATCTATATTAGTTAAAAAGAGCTCCCAGATGAGATATGCAAAGAAAATGTTATTTGTGACTATTAAGGCACATCTAATTTACGCGGTACTTTTTTTACCAAATACTTTCGCAGAAAATATTAATTATAGCCATTATGGTCCACTCAGTGTGTATGCTCAGTCACCCATGCAGGCGGCTAGTCTAACCCCTATGCTACGTTCTGGGTTTGCACTGCCTGAGGGGAAAAAAGAGCTATACGGTTCTGCGACGGCTGCAAGTGTATGGGCTGAAACTGATGAATATTATGCTGACTATTACCAGAATTCTCTCAATGGTGGGATCAGGTGGCAATTGACAGAAAAATGGATGCTGGATAGTCATTACAACTGGAGTTTTAGTGGAGATAACCACCTTGACTCAGTCACTATCTGGTTTCATGATGCCTTTGGCATAGGTCAAAATGGCCGTGATAATACAACCAAGAATCAAAATGAAATATATTCAAAAAATGGTATATATCAACCTGATATTTCTGGTGACACGCTCAATAATGCCATAAGTTTTTATTTAGAGTACCAGCTAATTAATGAAAATAATTATGGGCTATCAATTGGTGGCAGCTTATATTACAACTATGTTAATTCAGGCCCATTTGTAGATAATCGGTTTGAACAAGCATTACAGCTGAATTATAGCTATACCACTGGAATGCATAGCTTGTACTCCACAGCTGGCATTAGTTTTAGACAAAATAATGAAAGCCTCTCCGGAGCAGACTATAAAGATCATGCATTAATGTTATCTTTAGGTTATGAATTTTTGATGGGACGTCATGGTTGGCTTATTGAATTGCATCATTATGATGGCTTACTAAATACAGATAATGACTTCTCAAAGGCTTCACACGAAGTATTTCTAGGCTATAGATATTATCTAGATAACAGTGCAATTGAGTTTGCTATAGTCGAAAATCTACTCAATATGGACAATAGTACTGACATTGCTTTTTCTCTTGGGTATCGAATTATGATTTAAACAGATCTTATTCAATCTCGTGGAGCGAAAAATAGTACTTTTATTGCTAAGTGAATGACTATTGCGAGCTGATGAAATACACCAGCGGCGCAGCTCAAATTAATGATGATGGCCGCTGGGATTGAAGCAAGTTTGAGGTAGAAAGTTAAAGTGAATAAAGGTGTGTATCAAACGCACTAAACCATAACAGACTAAGGCTTAGGATCTTTATCCTGCGTGTTACCTTGTTCTTTATTCTGATCTTTATCAGGCAGCTGATGGCTCGCGGGCTTGATATCACTCGGATCGACTTTATGTTCGAAGTCGCCCTCAAACACATTACCGTCTTTCTTCACGCTATGATCAAACGGCGCTTGGCCAAATGGGTCCTGCGGCTTAGGCCCAAAGGGACTTTGGCCCGCTTGAAAGCCACCGTGCATTCCGCCCTGTAACCCCGCCACAACCCGCAACTGCATACGCTTGAACAGCAAGGCAGCAATGGGACGACGGGTGAATGGCGTCAGCAATAATAGGCCAATGGCATCGGTCACAAAACCGGGGATCACGAGTAAAATACCCGCCATGGCTAACATCATGCCTTCGACGATTTCTTGCCCCGGCGCTTCACCGCGAGCGAGTTTTTGCTGTACTTGCATTAAGGTGCTTAAACCTTGGCTGCGAACCAAAGAGACCCCGAGCACGGCGGTAAACAGCACTAAACCTATGGTAGTCCAAGTGCCAAGCACTTCACCCACACGGATCAGCACCGACAGCTCTATTACTGGGATCAGCACAAAGAGTAAAAATATAATGAAAAACATACCGACCTCAGGTTTATCTGACTATCTGTGTAAACTAAATGGGGACTATCCGGTCTTAATTCAAGTCAGGCTAAGCATAGCGACAGACTAAGAGGCTAATAACCTCTGATTGAGCAACGGATTTAACAACTGATATTTAGCTCACCCTTTTGTTAACGCGCTAATGTATGAGACCATTAAAACACGTAAAGTAGCCTAACTCAGTTGGCTTAAGCGAACTTTAAGATTCTTAAGAGACGATACCTAATACCATGCAGCATCAGTATTTAATGGTTAGCACTACCTGCCCCGATGAAGTACAAGCCAATACCTTGGCTAGGGCTTTAGTTGAGTCGCGTATTGCCGCTTGTGTTCATATCTCCGCCCCGATACGTTCAATTTATGCTTGGGAAGGGAAAATCTGTGAAGAACAAGAATTTAGCTTACAGATTAAATGTTTACAAAGTCGATATTCAGAGTTAGAACAACTTGTGCTTAGACTTCACCCTTATCAAGTACCAGAAATTATTGCCGTGCCTGTGACTCACGGGCTACCAGCCTACTTAGATTGGATAAAAGACAACACTCAGCCATGAAAAAACTACTCAGCCTTATTTTCACGTCTTTATTGCTCCTCACGCCCTTAGCGCACAGTGAAGGGGTTTTCGGTAACAAATTCGACTTCATGAAGAGTGAACCGGAATTGATGCCTGTCGATCAAGCATTTGCCTTCGATTTCAATCAAGAAGGTAATCAGGTCAAACTCAATTGGGTGATTGCCGACGGTTACTACATGTACCGCGACAAGCTTAAATTCAGTGTCAATGGCGCCGAGCTAGGCACAGTGGCGCTGCCCAAGGGCAAACCCCATGAAGATGAGTATTTTGGCGAGCAAGAAGTCTATTACACCTATGTGGATATTCCAGTTGCGCTGAAACAGGCCGATGAAAATGCCACGCTTACCGTCACTTTTATGGGCTGCGCCGAAGGTAAGTTGTGTTATCCACCGACCAAACGTGACGTGGTGCTAAAAGCGATCGCCGCCAACGATGGCTTGATCGCAGGTGCCGAAGCGAGCGAATCGACCGCCGCAGCAAAGCCAGCAAGCACTGAGTCAGCCAGCAATGAACCGAGCACGGCCGAGAAAGCCAATACCCAACCTATTACTCAGCAAGATACCCTGAGCCAAATGCTGTCAAACGACAGCCTGATTTGGACCTTATTGATCTTCTTTGGTCTAGGTGTCGGTCTGGCATTAACGCCCTGCGTATTCCCTATGTACCCGATTTTGTCAGGCATTATTGTCGGCCAAGGGCAAAAACTCTCAACCGCGAAAGCCTTTACCTTGTCTATGGCCTACGTCCAAGGCATGGCAATCACTTACTCTATCTTAGGGTTAGTGGTCGCATCGGCAGGACTGAAATACCAAGCGGCATTGCAACATCCCGCCGTGTTAGTGGTTCTGGCGATTCTGTTCTTTGTGCTCAGCTTATCTATGTTTGGCCTGTACGATTTAAAACTGCCATCGAGCTGGCAGGAGAAGATGAACTCAGTATCGAACAACCAAAAAGGCGGCAACTTAGTTGGCGTATTCTTGATGGGCGTGATTTCTGGCCTTGTCGCATCACCTTGCACTACCGCGCCGCTATCGGGTGCGCTCGTTTATGTGGCGCAAACCGGCGACTTACTCCAAGGCTTCTTAGCCCTGTATGTGCTGAGTATGGGCATGGGTTTACCTCTGCTGATTATCGGCACCTCTGGCGGTAAATTATTACCCAGAGCGGGCGCTTGGATGGACATCATCAAGACCGTCTTCGGCTTCCTGTTGATCGCTGTGTCTATCGTAATGCTCGGTCGTATTTGGACGGGCGTGGTATCCGATGTGCTTTGGTCACTATGGGGCGTGAGCTTCACCGGCTACTTGATGCATCAGAACAAACTCAGTCCCTTCAACTGGAAACAAACTGTCCGTTCAGTGCTATTAACGCTGACGCTACTGGCGAGTTTCTCCTACGGATTCCAAGCTGTGATGGGCCACTTTGGTTTTAATCACAATCCCGTAGGCACTGCGGCGACGACCGAAGAAGCCCATGGCTTTAAACGGATTAAATCCATTGAAGATCTTGAGCAAGAAATCGCCGCCGCTGCCGCCCAAGGTAAGCCTGTGATGCTGGATCTCTACGCCGATTGGTGTGTTGCCTGTAAAGAGTTCGAAGCCATCACCTTTAAGGATGCCGACGTGTTAGCCCGCATGAATAAAATCGTGCTGCTGCAAGCCGATGTGACTAAGAGTGACAAGGTCGATGTCGCCTTACTCGAAAAATACAATGTGCTCGGTTTACCTACCTTGTTGATGTTTAACGAACAAGGTGAGCAAAGGGAAGATTTACGTGTGACTGGTTTTATGGGCCCTAAAGATTTTGCCGCCCATTTAGATCATCTGGTGAAATAGTCGCGATTTAGACTTATACCACTAAAGCGATTTCACCCGCGCCAGTTTTAACCGGCAAGTGTATTTGCCGCAACACCAATAGAAAGCGGACTTTTTTCATTAAAAGTCCGCTTTTTTGTTCCAGTGTCATAGATTTCTTATACAATCACTCATAATTTTGGACTTTTTAGATTGGAGCATCATGGAACCCGGTATCCTCATTATCACACTCATCTGCGGCATGCTCGTCAGCCGTATAGGACTGCCACCGCTCATCGGCTACTTAGTGGCGGGCTTTGTACTATTCGTCCTCGGGATAGATAAAGAAAGCCTGCCATTGCTGCAAGAACTCGCCAGCCTAGGTGTGACTTTGCTGCTGTTTGCTATTGGTTTGAAACTCGATATTCGCAGCCTGTTCAAGGCCGAAGTGTGGGCGGGTTCGAGTGTCCACTTAATTCTCTCCATTGTCGTTTTTGTACCGATTCTGAAACTCTTTGGCTTACTGGGTTTAAGCCAACTCACGAGTCTTAACCTTGAGCAACTGACGTTAATCGCCTTCGCGTTAAGCTTCTCCAGTACCGTATTTGCGGTCAAAGTGTTAGAAGATAAGGGCGATGTCCAATCCCTCTACGGCCGAGTCGCCATTGGTATCTTGATTATGCAGGATATCTTCGCCGTACTGTTTTTAACAATTTCTAAGGGCGATGTACCTTCGGTATGGGCCTTCGCATTACTCTTACTGCCACTGGCTAAGCCGCTTATTTATAAAGCCTTCGACCGTGTCGGCCACGGTGAACTGTTAGTCCTGTTTGGTCTAGTGATGGCACTTGTGGTTGGCGCTTGGTTATTTGAATCTGTTGGCCTGAAACCCGATCTCGGCGCACTGATCATAGGTATCTTGTTGGCGGGCCACAAAAAGTCCTCAGAGCTGGCAAAATCCCTGTTCTATTTTAAAGAACTCTTCCTCGTTGCCTTCTTCTTAACCATAGGGCTCAACGGCTTACCTACGGTATCGGATATCGTACTCGCGGCGCTATTAGTGCTGTTAGTGCCACTTAAAATCCTGCTATTTGTTTATATTCTTACCCGCTTTAAGCTGCGTTCACGTACCTCTATGTTGGGCTCGTTCAACCTAGGTAACTTCAGTGAATTCGGTTTGATTGTCGCCGCCGTCGCCACCTATAAAGGCTGGTTGCCTCCCGAATGGCTAGTGATCATCGCCGTGGCATTAAGCTTTAGCTTTTTACTCGCAGCGCCGCTTAACGCTACCGTAGGTAACATCTATCAACGATTCCAACAGCGTTTAATCAAGCTTGAAAAACGCCCATTGCATCCAGAAGACAGACCGATCGCCATTGGCAACCCACGCTTCTTAATCTTAGGTATGGGCCGCATTGGTAGCGGCGCCTACGATGAACTCAGGGAACAATTTGACGGTGAAATTCTCGGCATTGAGCACAAGCAAGACTTAGTCGATTTACATAAAACTAAGGGCCGCAACGTAGTGCAAGGTGACGCCGCAGATACCGACTTTTGGGAGAAACTCGACAGAGCGCCTAACCTTGAATTAGTGCTGCTGGCCATGCCGCACCACGCGGGAAATATGTTTGCGGTTGAGCAACTTAAAAAACTGAATTATCAAGGCAAGATCAGTGCGATTGTGCAGTACAGTGACGATGCCGCGGCACTTCGCGAATCGGGCGTACACAGTGTTTACAACCTGTACGAAGCTGCGGGTGCCGGTTTTGTGGATCATGTGATTTATGAGCTGTTGCAAGACTCAGAGAAAAACGCCGCGCAAGCGGAAGAAACAGCGCAAGTGGCTGATCCTAAAATTAATGCAGAGTCCAATAGTTAAGTGTCTGCTAATGCTGCATTGAATTAAAATCACGCCATAATAGGCCGCACAAACGAGCAGTTACCTCCTCTGCAAGTTTGTGCGGCATCCAACTAACTACTGACTAATCTTTACAAATCAATCGACTAGATAACGCACTGAATACGTTATTTTGACTTCCTATCACAGTATCGATTTTCTCATTGCCGCCCATCGCTATTTCAGCAAAAAATCTCAGTTACATCACCGACTCAGTCGTGATATAAATCGATGACGGTAACGAAATTAGCTCAGCTTTTTTGGAATTTTTTACAGCATGTCAAACCCTGCGCAGCGCGCCACAAAGTTATTTGTCCAAACCTTTGGCACTAAAGCCGACGATTTATATCAAGCCCCTGGGCGCGTCAATCTGATCGGTGAATACACGGATTACAACGACGGTTTTGTACTCCCGGCAGCCATTAATTTTCATACAGTGATTGCGGTAAAACGCCGTGACGACACTAAGTTTCGTGCCGTTGCCGATGCCTTTCCCGGACAAATTAAAGAGTGGACCTTCGGTCAAGAAAACGACATGGACCCGCAAGATGGCTGGGTGAATTACCTCAAAGGTTTTACTGCGGCTATGGCGCAAACGGGCTTATTAGCCAAGGGTTTAGACTTAGCCATTGTGGGCGATGTACCACTTGCGGCGGGGTTATCCTCATCGGGCGCCCTCGTTGTCGCCTTCGGCACTGCCATCAGTGATACCAGCCAATTGCATTTATCACCAATGGCGGTAGCGCAACTGGCCCAACGTGGTGAACACAGATATGTCGAATCGGCCTGTGGCATCATGGATCAAATGTGCAGCGCCATGGGTGAGCAAGACCACGCGCTGCTGATTGACTGCTTAGATCTGGACAGCGAAGCCATTCCCATCCCAGAAAACCTAAGCCTTATCATCATAGATGCCCATATTGAGAAACAACGTTTAGCCGCCACCAATCAACAACGTCGCAACGAATGCGCCCAAGCGGCAGAATACTTTGGCTTAGATGCGCTGCGTCACCTCGATTTACGTCGATTAGAAAGCGCAAAAGCCGATTTAGATGAAGTGTTATATCGCAGAGCGAAACACGTCGTCACAGAAAACCAAAGAACCCAGAGTGCTGCCCGCGCCTTAGAGCAAAATAACATTCAAAAATTCAGCCGCTTAATGGCGGAATCCCATGCTTCACTGCGTGATGATTTTGAAGTCACACTGCCCGAATTTGATACCTTAGTTGAAATTGTCAGCCAAGTGATTGGTGAGCGTGGCGGTATCCGCATGACCGACGGCTGCGTGGTGGCTTTAGTTGATCATGAACTGACCGACGCTGTCGTAGCCGCCGTTGAACATGAGTTTTTCGACAAAACCGCAATCGATGCCACTGTCTATTTATGTTCCGCCAGCGCTGGCGCGGGCCGCATAGATAATTAGCCAGAGCACGCTTAAAACAAAGAAAACCAATACAGTGACAAGGCCGTCGATAACATACGAATTCATCGCTGAACTTTATGGTGTCGATGGCAAATAATAGGGTTAACATACTCATTTAACACAATAAGCAGTGAGCATATTCAACACAGAGGGAAGCTAAATGGTACGTTTCAGTGTTTTGGATCCTTGGACCGATCCCCGTGGCGGCGAAATCGAACGGGTTCGGATCGACAATGGCATACTCGCATTAGAAGTCATCAGCTTAGGCGGAATTATCCGTGCTCTGTGGACCCCAGATAAACACGGCGAACGTGCCAATATCGTCCTTGGTTGCGACAGCGCCGAAGACTACCTGACGCAATCGGCTCACTTAGGCGCCATTGCTGGCCGCTTTGCGAATCGTATCGCTAACGGCAAAATGCACTATCAAGGCCAAGATTATCAACTCGATGTCAACCAAGCGACTAACTGTTTGCACGGCGGCCGTGAAGGGTTTAATCGTAAAAACTGGCACTTAGGCCAACTGCCCGATGGTGTGCGCTTGACCTTAATGAGTCCAGACGGCGACATGGGTTTCCCCGGTAATTGCACGGTTCAACTAGATTACCGCCTCGCAGGCAATAATCTCTATGTGGAGATCTTAGCTTCGGTGGATAAAGCCTGTCCCGTGAGCTTAACCCAGCACAGTTATTTCAACCTCGATGGTTCAGAGACCAATCACGAGCATCTGATGCAAATCGATGCCAAGCGTTATCTCACCATGAATGATGTCAGTGTCCCCACTGGGATTGCCGATACTGCAGGGTCAATTTTCGACTTGAGTCAGCCGATACGCTTAGGCGACAAACTGCATGCAGCAGAATTAGCGAGCACGCGCGGTTATGATCACTGTTATATGATGAATGACCCCGACGGTTCACTCGCCCGCTTTGGCTGTTTAAGCAGCCCAGTGAGTGGCCGCGCTATGACGGTTTATACCAATCAACCGAGCGTGCAGCTCTACTGCGCTAACTTTTTAGATGGCACTGTGGGTCGCAATCAACAGGTATTAAATCAACATCATGGCGTGTGTTTAGAACCGCAGATGCTGCCAGACTCACCGAATCAAGGTGAGCGCTTTGGTGATGATGTTTGGTTAGTGCCAGGCAAGGTTTATCACCACATCAGCCGATATCAGTTCGATGCCGATGCGTAACATTAGCTATAAATTAGCGGTATATTAACGGGTAAATCGAGTCGCGATAAAATAGCGATGAATTGAGGTTAACGCACGGTTTCGCGGAAGGAAATAAAGCGATAAGGAATAAAATAAGCACTATTTTATTCCTTACACTCACAGTGTTAGCCCTTAAGCTGACACTGTGTTAATCATCAAAATCATCGACCCAATCATCGTCAAAATCGACGCCTACGGCATCGGATTCCACTTCTGGTTCAACTTCAGGCTTCGCCTTACGAACAGGCGCAGTTTCCTTCACGTTGTTTAGGTCAATACGAGCTTGATGCTTACTCATGAATTGAGCTCTAGCCGCCTTCCATGCACCACTAAACTTAGCCTCAGCAGCTTTTAACGCAGCCTCATCTAAGTCGTATAGGTTCACTTTGACGATATCTTCCACATACTCAATGATCGCATCGCGATCGGAATTGTATAGGTAGATACGTCCTGGGGAGGCATCGGGCAGCTGGTTGTCATGGACGACAATCGCGTTGCCTTTCGATGTTCTCAGCTCACCATACCAAACCTGTTTCTTTGCTGTGTTATACATATATGCTAATACCCTTAAATCAACACATACACTATGAGTTTTTTAGCCTGAATAAGCGAAGCATCGCTTGCTTTGATCCACGAATAGCGCCGGAAAGTCTCTGACGTTTTCAACTGGGTATTTTTACAGAATATTTCCGATAATCAATGCCTCATACCATGAAATTTTCACTAATTACGTATTAATTTCTGCCAAAGTACCCAAAAAGTTTAATCATTAACGACTTTAGTCTAAAAAATCGACGCGGCAAGTTTTATTCCCAATAAAAAGCAATCATATCGACTATGTTCGATGGGCATAAACTTTACGATTCGAAGTTGCCGTTCGAGGTTACTGCAAGGTTAAGCATCAGGTTTAACCATGACGATTTAACGACAGTAGCGCAAACGACTATTTACCCCTACGTTACTCAGCCACTCTTTTGCCTGAACGCTCTCAGACTTGCCTCAAATGGCCGCGACCTAAACAATCCATCGCGGCCAAAGCAGTATGCCGAGCCTAAATGACCGTCAGTACCACCTTGCCCCTGTGCTCACCCGACTCCATCAGCGCATGGGCTTTCGCGGCTTCGCCTAATGGGAAGGTCGCAAAAATATTGGGCACAATTTTATGGGCGTTTAACAGCGGCCAGACTTTCTCAAATAATTCGGCGGCAATGGCGGCTTTAGCCTCCACGCTTTGCGGCCTTAAAGTCGACCCGGTCCACATAATACGTTTTGCCATCAGACGGAAAATCTCCACTTCGGCCTTAGGGCCACGCTGCATCGCCACCGACACCATACGGCCGTCCATCGCTAAGGCTTGTAAATCGAGGTTAATAAAATCGCCACCCGCGATATCAAAGACCACGTTCACGCCCTTATCTTGAGTGAGCGCCATGACAGGCTCAACAAAGTTGTGGGTGCGATAATTGATGACTTCAGCGGCGCCAAGGTTCAAGCAATAATCGCGCTTCTCATCCTGCCCCGTCGTGGCAATGACTTTTGAGCCTAAGGCGCTGGCAAGTTGAATGGCCGTACTGCCGATACCGCCCGAGCCGCCGTGGATCAGCACAGTCTCGCCCGCTTTCAGTCCCGCACGCATAAACAGATTGCCCCATACGGTGAAGAAGGTTTCTGGCAGCGCTGCGGCCTGCACATAACTAAAGCCCGTTGGAATAGGTAAACAGTGGGCAGCATAGGTGAGCGCATACTCGCCATAACCCCCGCCCGGAACTAAGGCGCAAACCTTGTCGCCGATTTGCCATTGGCTCACGCCGTCATCGAGGGCACAAATATCACCCGCGACTTCAAGCCCAATAATCGGTGATGCACCCGGTGGTGGTGGATAAGCGCCCACCCTTTGTTTGACATCGGGGCCATTTACTCCTGCTGCATGCACGCGGATCAACACTTGGCCAGCCGCTGGCACAGGCAAAGGCGAGCGCGATAGCTGCATCACCTCGGGCGCCCCGGGTTGCTCAACATGAATATGGGTGTATTCGCTTGGTAAAGCTGACATAAAAGCTCCTTTGGGAATGGCATCAACCTCATCGCAGATGGCTTAGCATCTCAGGGGTCGAGTGCTAACTGCGGAAAAGTGCATCTAACCTTAATGCGGCTAAGCTAGCGCGAATTCAAGCCAAATAGCCACTCTTATTCCACAAGGTATTCAATCAGGTCTTTATAAGGTCTGGAGTCCAACAGACTCAGCTTCTGGCGCGAGTCCTTTGAGCAATAAGCTGAACCTAAGCTGAACAGAAAAGATGTATCAAACAAATTTACAGGTAAATACTAGATATATTAAAAACTTACAGCCATCATTTGAACGCATTATTTGCCAGCTGCGATGTTTGTCGCGCTATTGTTATCACGCAAATAATCCAATGAGGTTTGATGCAAGCTTAGGTTCCACGCATCAAATAACGCCCAAGGAAGATCTGCTTTGCAGACTAGATAACTACGGATACACAATGAAAAACACACTGCTCTTCGCAGCTATTAGCTTAGCTTTTGCGACTCCCGTTCTCGCCCATGACACTCATACGAGTCACCCATTAGGCAGCAACACACCCAGCAATCCACAAGCGCAACCGGCACCACGACCACCCTCGGCGCCCATTAGCCAAATAGAATCCCATAGACCGCTACTGCGGGAGACGCCATTGATGGCATCCCCGAATGAGCCAACTATCACAGAACAGACAATGACAGAGCCGCCTAAGATGCATTCACGCAAGAAGCGAGAAGTATCTGAGCAACCGCCACTTAAGTTACAGAGTCGCAGCGCCGCACTGCAGAGCAATAACTGCAGTGACTTTGTCGGTAAATCGGGCCAAGCCCTAGTGGATCAATTGAGCCAATCGACACCCGAATGCGTCGGTAAGCTCTATAGCCTCAAAGGCAGTGCTGCGACCGCGCTATTTAGCGAGGCCAATGTGATCAGTGTCGCTAACGCCATTGCCACTAAAGCCAAGGACTACACTGGGGTCGATGTTCAGCATCTCGAATCGCATATTTACTTTGTCCGCGCTGCCCTCTATGTGCAGTTTTACAGCCCAAATGATGTACCCGCTTACAGCAGCGCCGCTAAGGCCAGCTTAAAATCGGCCCTCAACGCTTTATTTTCGAACGCTGCGATTTGGACTGTTTCCGATGACAATGCTGGCGTGTTGAAAGAAGCCTTAATCCTGATTGACTCTGCCGAGCTCGGCGCCGATTTTAATCATGTCACCATAAAAGTGCTAACGGACTACGACGCTAACTGGCAAGCCAGTTTCGCCATGAACGCCGCAGCAAACTCAGTGTTTACCACCTTATTCCGCGCCCAGTGGAATGATGACATGCAGGCACTATTCGCTCGTGACCAAGGCATTTTAGATGCGCTGAATAACTTCCAACTCGAACACCGCGACTTGTTAGGCACCAATGCTGAGTATCTGTTAGTCAACTCAGTCAAAGAGTTATCTAGACTGTATTACATTGATGCCATGCGCCCGCGAGTGACTCAGCTAGTTAAAAACATCCTCAGCAGCACCAGCAAAACCGAACCGAGTAAGGTGCTTTGGTACGCGGCGGCAGAAATGGCCGACTATTACGATCGCAGCCATTGTAACGATTACAATATCTGTGGTTTTAAGGCGCAGTTAGAGGCCGATACCCTACCGTTCAACTGGAAATGCTCCGATAGCCTCAAGATCCGCGCCCAAGATCTCTATCAAGATCAAGCCAAGTGGGCATGTGATGTGCTGACCAGCCAAGAAAGCTATTTCCACAGCAAACTTGAAACGGGCATGCAACCTGTAGGGCAAGATAACAACGATGACTTAGAGCTAGTGATCTTTGGCAGCTCGTCTGAGTATAAATCCTTAGCCAACAGTATCTTTGGTATCAATACCGACAACGGCGGCATGTACCTTGAAGGCTCGCCCGCCGGACTCAAAAATCAGGCGCGTTTTATCGCCTATGAAGCCGAATGGCGCACGCCGGATTTCCATGTCTGGAACCTGCAACACGAATATGTGCACTACCTAGACGGGCGCTATAACCTGTTTGGTGACTTTAGTCGCGGCACGTCGGCCAATACCATTTGGTGGATTGAAGGTCTAGCGGAATACATTTCTTACCGTGATGCCAATACCGCGGCGATTGCCATGGGCGAAACCGGTGAGTTTATGTTGTCGACCATATTCAAAAACAACTATGAATCGGGCCAAGACCGTATCTACCGTTGGGGTTATCTGGCGGTGCGCTTTATGTTTGAGCATCACAGGGACGATGTAAGACAGATTCTCGCCTACCTACGTAACGACCAATACGCGGAATATCAAACCTTTATGGATGGTATCGGTACACGTTACGACAACGAGTGGCAAGGTTGGCTCGCCAGCGGCTTGAGCACGGCTGACGATGGCATTGTCGATAAAGGCCCAAGTGATGTCGATGCTGAGCCCAGTGGCCGTGAAGGTAATTGGACTGGTCCTGCGGGCACTATCAGTAAGGATTACTCGCCTTGCCAAGTGACGAACGAAGCCTACCGTTACACTGAATCGGCCAGCCTGAAAATCGATGTGCCGATGGAATGTATTGATTCTAAACTCGGCCGCGCCAGTTTCAGTTTCACTAATACCGATCGCTCGGCCCAAGATCTTTGGATCAAGATTGGCGGAGGTTGGGGTGATGCCGACATTTATTTCAATTCTAAAGGTTGGGCAAGCCCAGAACAAAACCAAGGCGCGGGGATCGGCAACGGTAACTATCAAGTCATTAAAGTGCAGTTAAACCCTGACGAATATTGGCATTACATTACCTTGTCGGGAGATTTTGGCGGCGTTGATATGCAAGTCAGCACCACTGAGCTGTTCGCTGATGTTGATCCCGATCTGGGAGATGGCGGCGTGGATCCTGAGCCACCAGCAAATTGCGGTGCAGTAACCTTAGATTACGGCCAGCTCACACTGGGTAAAAACGAGTGTATCAGTGGTGGACGCAACAGCTTCTACTTCTGGGTTGAGGAAGATAATACTCAGTTCACCGTCACCACTAAGGGTGGCTCTGGGGATGCCAATCTCTACTTCAATGCCAGTCAGTGGGCCGACGCTGATAATGCCGATGCCAAGAGCACTCAAGTGGGTAATCAAGAGTCGCTTAGCTTTAGTGCCAATCGCGGCTGGCGTTATATCACAGTGGACACTGCCACTGAGTTTAGCGGTGTCACACTCACCCTCAATACAGGCGCGAGCAATACGCCTACGCCAGCTCTAATCGCCAATGCCTGCGCGACACAATCACCCTTGAGTCATGGTGAACTGAGTTCAGGCAAAGCCATCTGCACCGCCGATGGTCGCAGCGATTACTATCTTTGGGTGCCAGAAGGTACGAGTCAGTTAAGCATCAACTCGGCCCACGGCAGTGGTGATGTGAGCCTGTTTTCGGGGACAACGTGGGCCAATGCTCAACACTTCGATGCAGCGTCTGTCACGCCTGCTAACACTCAAGAAAGTATCACAGTCGATGCACCAAGCCTGGGTTGGTATTACATCACAGTGCAGAGTGAACCACAGAGTTCGGGTGTCGCACTGCAAGTCGATTTACGCTAGTTGGCTGTCGTTGTTTAAGCCAGAACGTTTAAATCTGCTTATTTAACTCTAGCCACTTAACACTAGAGGCTTAAATCAAGCAGCTGAATAAATAGCAAAATCCCTGCCATGGCAGGGATTTTTATTGGCTAAATGCTAACGAATACTCTTTTATATAACATGACGTTATAAGCGCATCTCTTCAAGCACTTGCACTCTGTCCTTGGCTCTTGCTTCATAGTCATTTGAAAATCGCTCTGCAATTTCAAGGCTCTGCTGATAAAGCGTTAACGCTGTTTTCGCATCGACCGCGCCGCCCTCGCCTTTATCTAATAAGGTTGCGAGTTGGAAGTATGCATTGCCTAAAATATCCGCCTGCAAACCTTGCTTGGCACCCAGCGTCGTCACTCTTGCTAACCAGTAGCGCGCATTAACCGCATCACGATGGGTTTCCGATAACAAGATATTGGCAAGTTCGGCTGCGGCATAAAGATCCCGCTCGGCGGCAATCTGCCAAAAATCCTCACCCGCAGCAAAATTATCCGCCAAATAGTAATAATCGCTGGCCGCCGCATGGGCCAGTTCAGGCTTAGCCTTCACACTCAGACGATAATTTTCCAGCGCTGCGTTAGCATCAAAATACGGCGAATAAGGTAACAGTTGATAGAAAGCCATAAGGCTGCTTGCCTCTGGCATTCCTTGGTCAACTAATTGATTTAACTGCTGCCACGCTTGCGTTTCTCTGACCTTATCTTCACCCGTATTAACGAGGCCACGTTCGATGGCGGATAAAGGCAAATGGATTAACTCAAGCTTTGCCTCATTGTCACCAAAACTCGCGGCGCGCCCGAGCCAATAGGTTTTTTCATCAATTCGCCCCGCGTAACCGGCTTGATCTAGCATCCAGTGCAAGGCTTCAATATCGCCCGCCTCTGCGGCTTCACGGTAATACTCTTGTGCTTTAGCCTCGTCCTTAGGCAAGGCGTGACCCAACTCATAGATACGCGCCAATAAGCGCTTATCTTCGGCCTTGGCACTTTGAGCTAAGGTCTTGATTTGTGATTCAGGTTTGCCATAGGCATACAGTTTTACTTCACTGTTGACATAAGCATATTGAGTGCCGTCGGGATACTTCACCTCAACCGTATCGGGCTGATACCAAACATCGACCTCGTAATGCTCGGCAATCTGTGGATTAAAGTTCACCCGCATTACCGCCTCCTCACCGCGCCGAACCGCTTGAGTATATGGGCTGGCCCATAGGCTAGAAGTGCGCTGCAGGCTACTCTTAAGCCGTGCCTCGAAGGGTTTGTCTTCCTCTGGATAATGAATAAAAACCGGATAGTAAACTGGCGCTAACGATAACGGCGTGGTCGCCAGCAGTGAGTTATCTGCCTCGCTGCCCGCATGAATAGGATCGATATTAAGCTCATGACTTAAATAAAAATCATCGTGGGATGACACTTGAGTCGGCAACGCCGTTTGGCTGGCAAGCTGAGCCGCAGAAGCCGAGGTGCCCTGCAACTTGGCGAGGTAATCCCGTTGCAGCGTTTTAGCTCTCTGCCACAGAGGATGATTCGGCAGTATTGTCACATCGAGCATTAAATCCTCGAGATGCCACTGGCAATCACCGCCACCATTTAAGGCTAAGGGCAGCGAAAACTCACTCGCTTCACTGCCGCTACTGATGACTTGTCTTAGCACTGAGGTTTCTTCGAGTGTGGCGCGATAGGGATTGGCAAGATCGCCACTGGGAAAACGGATCTCCTTGCGGGTACAAATCGATGAGGCGTAATAACCGACGAGTTCTAATTGCGTATTGGCGGGCAACACACCGACAAACTCGAAACGCTGGCTGTCCGCCGGCGCCGTCACTTGATCGACTGGCAACTCACTGCGAAACAAGGACTCCCAAAAAGAGGCCATGACCGGAGAGGCAAACATCAGCCCAGCCGAACAAGCCAAATACAGGGGGGCCCTGTGAAAGCACTGTAACAAACTCATAATGCCAGCTCTCCGTCGCTGATGAGGCAAATCCACTCGCACTAAAACACTCGCTTAAATACAAAAAGATCATTAAGTTATCGAAAAAATTAAGCCAACGCGCTTAGCTATTGGCTTTGATCATAACGTATTTGCGGGCAAGTTGAACCCATGCAGTCGATCTAGTCTCGATAAACCCCAACGAACAGGCGACTAAGCTTTGGCGCTGCGCAGTCTTGCAAGTACATCCTTAGCTTTGAGTTCGGCCATAGCGACATAGGCCACAGGCACTACAAATAACGAGAAGAAGGTCCCCGCTAACAGGCCACCGACTAAGACTAACCCTATGTTGGCTAACCCTAAGGAGCCAGGCCCAGAAGCCAGCGCTAAAGGAATGGCACTTAAAATCATGGTTAAAGACGTCATTAAAATCGGTCTTAAGCGAGATTTAGCACTGCTTCGCGCCGCCTCAATCGCACTCAAGCCTTGGTCTTGTTGCTTATTGGCAAACTCCACCAGCAAGATGCCGTGTTTGGTCACTAGCCCCACTAAGGTTAATAACCCTATCTGCGAATAGATATTAACGCTCTGGCCAAACAAAGTTAAGGTCAACAGCGCGCCAACAATACACAAAGGTACAGTCAGTAAGATGATTAAGGGATCGACGAAGCTTTCAAACTGCGCGGCTAAAATCAAATAGATAAACACCAGAGCCAGCAAAAATAGCGACTGGGTACCCGCCTGTGAATCCATTAAATCTTTCACTATCCCATTGTATTTAAAGCCTTGGGCATCGTTGAGCAGCGTTGGCAGTTGCTCGTCTAAGTAAGCTTTAATTTCATCGGTAGAATAGCCGGGCATAACGTCCGCCGTCAGCTCGGCGCTATCAAGGCCCATAAAGGTCTTAATGTTCGATTCTGCCGTGGTCTGCTTAATCGACACAAACTGCGATAACGGCAGGGCTTGCCCAGATTCTGAGGTGACGTACAGCTTATTCAATACTTTGAAATCACTGAGCTTATCTAAGTTTACTTGCACTTGAATCGGATAAGTAAAGCCATCGGTGGCATGTAAATCCGCCGCCTTAACTGAGCCAAGGAAGGTCGACAGCGCATTCGTCACATCACCATAGCTGACGCCCGAGAGGATAATGGCGTTGCGATCGATAGACAGGTCGTAGCGCAGCTGATCCCTCAGCACTGAGTTACCCACGTTGTTCAGTCCAGGATAATCCTCGAGTAACTTTTGCACTTTGGCGGCAGTGTCATTGAGCTCGTCCTTGTTGCGGTCTAAGGTCGTTAACTCTAAGCGTAGATTATTGGCAATGCTGAGATTATTCGCCGAGCGAATGCTAAAGGACATGTTATAGGCAGAAACGCTTTCCTTTGATTTGCTCATCAAGTCGCTGATCACATCATCTATGCCCTCGCTGCGCTCACCCCAAGGTTTAAGCAGCACATGGTTTACTGGCTCGCCCTCGATGTAAGACAGGTTCGCCCCAACGGCGGGATGCTCATCCATCACGCCATTAAGCTCAGCATTATGGTTCAGATGATACTGGCGACCCACACCGGTTGGACCATTGGACGCCACATCGATAAAGCCTGAATCTTCTGCGGGTAAAAGTATTTTCGGCAACTGCCAGTAGGCGATGCCCGCAAGACCGATAAGCACCACAGCCGCGCCTAGCATTAAGCGCTTACGGGTAAACCACTTATCCAGCTCTTTGATATACAAATCGTTTAACTGCTGCAGCGCATGCTCGACTCGGCTAAACCATTTCGGCTGCTGCTCAGTAGTATTGATAAGATAGGCGCTCATCATAGGCGACAAAGTCAACGCCACTACGCCAGAGATCATCACGGCGGCGGCCAAGGTGAAGGAGAATTGCCTAAACAGATCGGCGGTTAACCCCGACATTAATCCTATCGGCAGATACACGGCCGCGAGCGTTAAGGTCATGGCAATGATCGGGAAGATGATTTCCTGACAGCCTTTAATCGCCGCGTTAAAAGGCGTTTCACCGTTTTCGATGTGGCGATAACAGTTCTCGACCACCACAATAGCGTCGTCCACCACCAGACCGATGGCCAAAATTATTGCCAGAATAGTCAGCACATTGATGCTAAAACCGAGGGCCGACATCACGGCAAACACCCCAATCACACATACGGGAATGGTAATAATCGGAATTGATGCCGCCCGCAGGCTACCCAAAAATAACACCACAATCAGCGACACTAAGATCACCGCCTCAATCAGCGCGGAAAAGCCTTCGTCGATGGAAGCCTCAATAAAGTCAGCCTGATTGTAGGCCAAGGTCATCTCTAACCCTTGGGGCAAATGCTGCTGCATACGCGCAATTTCGGCCTTAATGTTCGAGGCCACTGTCACAGGGTTAGCATTACTCAAAGGTAAAATTTGCAGCGACATGGCACTGTGTCCGCCAATGGACAACAGACTCGGCGACAGGCTTTCTTCGCCCATCACCACATCGGCGACATCGGCCACACGGATGATCTTGCCCTCGCTGACCTTGATCACTAAGTCCTTCACATCTTCGAGCGTTTCAACTTGATTCAAAGGGTTGATCGAGAAATCCCGCGACTTACCTTTAATCGCCCCCGAGGTGAAGCTGGCATTGTAAGAACCTAAGGTGCCCACCACATCGGCGGCTTTAATGTTGAGCGCCTTCATCTGCTCGGGGTTGAGCCAGACTCTAACCGCCTTTTGTGAGCCGCCATAGGGGCCCCACACGGCGCCAACGCCTTGCACTTGCTTGAGCTGCGGCACTAGCTGCTGGCTAATGTAGTCGTACATGGCCTGCTTTTCCATGCCACCCGCGTTCACAAAGGTAATGATATTACTGGCAGCATCGGTAGCCGAGGTATCGTCGGTGACGGTCGGTTTATCTATCATGCTCTGGGGGAAATCGTTAATCCCTTCGACGCTGCTACGCAACTTATTCATTAAGTTGGTGTATTCGATATCGCTGGTATCGTCATTGAATTTAATGGTTAACGAGCAGCGACCTTCGCTACAGTCGGTCGACATAGTATCGACCTTGTCTATGCCCGAAGCCGCCGCAATTAACTTATCGGCCACATTGCTCGACATAAAATCGGCGCTCGCCCCTGCAATCGATGCATTCACAGATGCAGAGTGGGTGGTGTGCTCAGGAAAATATCGGATATCGAGTTTTTGAAAGGCAATCAAGCCCAGTAACACTGCCATGATACTGAGCACGGAGGCGAAGATAGGATGGCGAATACAGACTTCGGGTAAACGCATTATTCGGCCCCCTCAGTGCTGGGCTCAGCGCTTAGCGCTTCGACCGCACCAGAGTTAGCACTGGAGACAGTGGCTTTATCTGCCGCGCTTTTGTCCTGAATGACTTTGATCTTGCTATCGGCCTTGAGGTTTTGCATACCCGTTTTAACCACGAGATCGCCTTCGGCTAAACCCTCGGTTACAACCGCATAGCCATCATTAGTGTTTTGCGCGAGTTTAACCACTTGTTTTACGGCGCTATCGCCGCGCACTAACCAGACAAAGCGTTCGTCATTATTGGCGATAATTGAATTTTGCGGCACTAATAAGTGTTTAATATCATTGCTGTAGAATTGCTTAATATTGGCGAACATACCGGGCGCCAGTTTGAACTCAGGGTTATCGAGGGCGGCGTGTACCTCAACTCGTCCTGAACTTTCATCCACCGCAGGGGCCACATAGTTAACTAACCCATTGAACACCTTATTACCATAGGCTTCAACGGTGACATTCACCTTCTGGCCTTTTTGTGCCTTACCTAAATCCTTCTGGCTAATGGCATAACGGACTTCGACCGGATTTAAACTATAGAGGGTGACTAAGGCGGTACCTGCGCCAATTTGGCTACCAATGGACTGGCTAAAGCTTGTTAGCTGACCGTCGAAGGGGGCTTTGATCAAGTAGTCGTTCATGGTTGCTTGTTTCTGACGAAAATCGGCATCAGCCAGATTCACATTTTCCCGCAGTTCATCCACATCTTGCTTGGATAGTGCAAATGGCTCTTTGATTAACAGGTCTTCAATCCGTTCAAGCTTTGTTTTTGCCAGTGCTAAGGTACTTTTGGCCTTGTCTAAATCAGCCTTGGCCTTAGTGTTATCTTGCTCGGCAATCACTTGGCCCTTCGTCACTTTGTCGCCGTTACTAAAATGGATAGCACTGATTTTTTCACTGGCATTAAAGTTGAGGATCGCCGAATCAATGGCGTTGATTTTACCGACTTCGTTGACGATATCGGCAAAGGCAGTTTCTTGAATGGCCTCGACCGTCACAGGGATAACGTCGATCTTGTCCGCCGCTGATACGGCTATAGAGGTTAAGGTGAAAAGACTCGCCAGTAGAAACGTCAAAGGCGCGATTAAGGGCGCCTTTGGAAGATTGTGGGGCTGGCTTTTAAATGAAATATCGCATGCACTGCGTGCTCGTTCAGTCACTCTTTGTATAAACAGCGTTTGTGTAAACAGCGTTCGTGTAAACATAGTATGCAAACCTATTGTTCTTACTATTCAACGGACATCCTATCCGACAACAGCAAACCGGATTGAACCCAAGACTAATACCCAGTCCTCCAAAGTGCTTATTCAGCAATTTGAGGTTATTTGGGTATACAGCCTATAGGCATAATCCCTGTCAGTGCCAGTAAAAATACTGTTACACATTTAAACAAAACAATGAGTTAACGAAAAACCTAATCGACAAAACCTAAATCACACAAAACTACATAAACCACAACAAACTAGAAACAGATGTAAAGCCAGCCTGTTAGCAAGCCACTATTTGCCTTTTAGCAGGGCTCCGATGGCCTTTTTTACGTCTGCAAAACAGGGGCGCTGAGTCACATCTAACTGCATACATTCGTCTTTAATCGCACTCAATTTTTTATAGTATTCAGGGCCAACCGAGCCACTCACATAAGCCAACAGATCTTCAATCAAGCAGCCCAGCGCCCGCACTTCAATCGCCTCCATCGCCAAGCGCTCGACTGTAGACAGATTGCGTAAATTGGATGCCGCACCAAAATCACCAAACAACAAGTTCATCTGTTGATTAACCATAATGTTATGGGCGTAGACATCGCCATGGCTCACTTGCTTAGCGTGCATGTGCGCCATCGCATCGGCGAGTTGGAATGCCATCATTGCCACCTCATCAAGGCTGAACTGGGTATCGGCATGAAAAGTATCGCGGGTGCAACTTGCTAAGCTTGGCGGTAAGCCTAAATTGCTAAACCCCGGCGGGATAAGCTCCATCACTAAGCCCAATTGATCTTTTTGGCTGATGTGCGCGACCACCTTGATAAGGCTCGGATGATCTCCCGTTGTTAGGCAGCAATCTAACTCGTCGGCGGGATAACCATCGCTGGTCACTTCCCCCTTAAAGAGTTTTACCGCAATCTGCGATGAACCCGTCATGGCGATCATGGCTTGATTCAACCAATCACCTCGATAAATTATCCCTGAGGCGCCTTCACCCAGTTTTTCTGCCAACTTAATATCATCCAGAGTCACATTTGCCACAGTGGCCACATCGGCATGGGGATCGACTAAGGTATGGCTGAACGGATTACCCGCAAACGCGAGCCAAGTTAACTTAGGCAAACCCAATAGCCAAGCTGGCAGCGCTTGCAGTTGATTGGCCGATAGGCGCACCAATTCTAAGTTACGGCAATTGGCCATCGACTCGGGCAAAACCGTTAACCGATTACCCGCTAAGGCTAATTTTTGTAGACGAGGTAAATCGCCCATAGCCGCAGGCAAGGTTTCGATTTGGTTATCGGTAAGAATGAGCCAGCGAGTTTGCAGCGGTAACGCAGCGGCAGTCACAGTACGGATTTGATTCGCCTTAAAGCCAATCATCTCTAAACTTTCACAGCGTCCTAATGCCTCGGGTAAATGCTCGAAGCGGTTATTAGAAGCAAAGATGATCTTTAAACGCGATAATCGGTACAGGTCCTCGGGCAAAGTATTCAATTGATTATTCGATAAATCGAGGATTTCGAGGGTATCGGCTAAGTCAAAAATCTCCCGCGGAAACTCGGTTAACTCCTCTACCAATTGTAAACGCGTGATCCCTTGTAACTGCCCTGCTCTTAACTGCGCTAACGTCTGCACTTTGCTACCCAAGTCAATGAAAAATCGCCGCTATGGTAGCGCATTAATAGCTAAAGCTAAACGCAAGATATCCAGCCAAAGGGCAGCACAATCGGCGCTAAACGTGCGTTAAGCAGGCGTTAGGCGGGCGCTGCAAATAGGGGGAAACCGTGGGGGAGCTATCCAGAAACGCGAAAACAGATTAGCATGTGCACCAATATGGAATGCCCAGTTAACTCATCACAGGACAATCATGCGGAAACATTTTCGCCAAACGCACTCTTTTACAGTGCTAATGCTGGCCATGTTTGTGGCCCAATTGAGCGGTTGCGCGACCACGTCGGCAAGCCCATCAACCACAGAATTCAATGCCCCAGCAAATGATGTGAGTAACGCTAACGAGCACTCGCCACAACACCAGCAGCACACGCCACCCGCTGTGGTTGAGCAGTACAGCGACGTTTGGGAAAAGATCCAACACGCCAACACCATTGACGTACATGACGATGCCGAAGTGCGCAAACAGCGTAACTTTTTCGATGATAAACAGGAATTTATGAACCAAGTCGGCGAACGCGCCGAACCCTTTTTGTATTACATCGTCAGCCAGCTCGAAGCCCGTAATATGCCATTAGAATTGGCGTTATTACCCATAGTCGAAAGTGGTTACAATCCACTGGCACAGGCAAACGGCCCAGCTGGACTGTGGCAGATGATCCCAGCCACGGGGCGTAATTTTGGCTTAACGGTTAATTCTGCCTACGACGGTCGCAAAGATGCACTGGCCTCAACCGATGCCGTGCTCGACTATCTACAGCATTTGTACGACACCTTAGACAAAGACTGGATCAACGCCGTCGCCGCCTACAATACCGGTGAATTGGTGATTAAAGCCGCCATCGACAAGAATAAAGCCAAGGGTAAACCAACGGACTTTTGGTCGCTGGGCATTCCGGCGAAACGCGTACAAACTGTGCCTAAGTGGCTGGCCTTTATTCAAATTATTCGCGCACCCAATCATTACAATCTAAAAGTGCGACCGATTGCTAACCGCCCTTTCTTAGATAGAGTCCCTGCGCCCAGTGGCGTGGATATCGGCCAAATCGCCAATGCGGCAGGGCTGAGCAAGGCAGAATTTAAAACCTATAACCCGGGCTTTCGCCAAGGCGTGATCCCGAGCAAAGGCAAATATCAGATCGCCTTACCGCTGGAAAACATAGGCCAATATCAGGAAAATCACGACAAACTCTACGCCCAAAAACGCTATGACAGCCAAAGCTATATCGTTAAGTCCGGCGACAGCCTAGGCACAATCGCGGCTAAGTTTGATACATCAGTCAAGGCATTAAAACAGGCTAATAACCTGACCTCTGATCGCCTCAAAATCGGCCAAGAGCTCACACTCTTAACGCCAATGGCAGCCAATGATAATGAGCCAGAACCCGCTAAAGCCAACACTAAGGCCGATAGCAAAGTCAGCAGCAAGTCATCGACTAAAGCAAATGCCAGTGGCACTAAAGCCGCCAGCTCAAAATCGGCCGACAAGCCTGCGGTAAAAGCGAAAACCTATAAAGTGAAATCCGGCGATTCACTGGATAAAATCGCCCGTAAGAATAAGGTCAAACTGGCTGATTTAATGAAGTGGAACCAGCTCAATGGCAAGAGCATTATTAAGCCAGGCCAAGAACTGAAAATCAGCGAATAACGCTTGCGATATTAACTGCAAAAAAGCCCAACAAAGCGCCAATTAAAAACGCTGTGTTGGGCTTTTTGCTGTCCCAGTGCCAGAGTTAACCATCACTTAAACATTGCTACTCAGTTGACCTCACATTGACTCCCAGACAATGACTCCAAAACAAACCACTCCAAATGCAGCGCCGTTATTTTGTGTCCTTCTTCGCTAAACCGAGGGGATATAATTGCTGCTTAAACATGCCAACGGGCATGTAATCACCGACGACACCATATTGCTCTGGCCACTCTTTCTGACCTCGAACTGCGGTTCCAAAGAGGTAATCTAAAAATGAAAAATGGGCGGCATAGTTACGATCTATAGCCGCCTTATCGGAAGCATGGTGCCAATGGTGGAACTGCGGGCTGACGATTAAGTAACGTAGCCAACCGAAGTTAACTTGGACATTGGCATGGTTAAATACCGCCTGTACGCCAACGATAATGACATAAATACTGATGATATCTTTGGAAAATCCCAAGATAAAAATCGGCGTAAGTACTAGACAGCGGGTGGCGATCAACTCAAACATATGCTGCCTTGATCCCGCCAGCCAATCTAAATGCTTGGCGCTATGGTGCACCGAATGGAAACGCCACAGGAATGGGATCTCATGGTAAGCGCGATGCGCCGCATATTGCATTAAATCGGCGACCAATAGAATCAACAGCAGTTGCAACACAAAGGGCAGACCCGCGATAAAGCTTTGCACTGTGCTGGAAATGGCCCAAGAAAAGGTCGACTGCACAAATTGATTCGTCACCAATAATACAAATCCAATCGCTAAATGATTCACCAAAAAATGATTTAAATCCCCTTGCCATTCGGGTCTCAATATTGGCTGTTCAGGTTTATGGGGTAGCCATTTTTCGATAAAAATAAAAATTAAGGTTGAACCTAATAAGTCTAAAATAAACCAATCTAACCCTAGTGAGACCTTATGATTGGCAAAAGGCTCGACCTCGACTTGATGACCACCAAAGGCAATCGCCAAGCTCACAAATACCCAAGCGACAAAGCCAAATCGTTTATTTTTATTTCGAATAAAATTTAATAAACCTAAGCTGCCCGACACCACTAAGGCGACAAATATCAAACTGCGAATAATATCGACGTTATAACTTTGGCGTAATTCGGGGGTAGTCAGGTATTCAGGGAAATGAAACGCCAATACACCTAAAAAAGATAATATGGCTAACATGCACGCTATGGTACCGCTAATACTGCCTTCACCAATTTGGAAATGGCCATCTTTAAATCCTTTGCTAATCACAGTGAACTCCTTTTCCTATGCTGCTCGCGTTATCCACACAACCACCACTCAGCTTAATTTTTGCCGATTAGCCTACATTAACCCCACTGCCACAATCAATAAAAAGCGCTACCTAAGTAGCGCTCTTGTATTAGCTAAGTTCACTCACCTTAACGGTTAGAGCTTAATCAAGTTATAACCAAAGCTAGTGGCAGCATCTTTATTCAGCACCATAGTGACATTATCTTCATTGCTGAAATCCATTAAATCGGAGGCATAGACAACGGTTTTAGTGCCGTTTTCGACTGCGATGACTTTAATAGAATATTCGCCTGCAGGTACAGTCACTGACTGAGGGCTAGCTGGGTTGACCGCAGTGATTTTATTTACCGCAGTTTCAATCGTGTCATTTGCTTTTAAGAAATATACAGTGAGATTACTTTTATCGGCAAAACTCACGATGTCAAACTTAAAGCTATAGGGACTTGGCGTCTGAGTTTGCTTCATCTCCATCGCCTTCACTTGGCTGCCCTGCTCTGTCGCCTGCTCGTAAATGAAGATGGTTTTAATATCATCTTGATTAAGGGTGATCAGCACATTGTCGAGTAATTTAGCTTGGCTAGTATGGTCAAGTACGCTCACACCAAAGTCATTAAACTCGGCGCCTTGGTAAGCTGTTACGCCGAAGGGGGCTACATTGCTAAATAGCGCTTCTTGCTTACTACTCACCACTTTCACATCAACATTATGTGTAGCCAAACCGTTGAATACTCTGAAGTCTACACTGCTTTCGAGGGCGACATGGTTACGCACATTGGTGGTTGAGTCGACGCTGTCTAAACTGATTTTAGCGGCTGAAGCGCCAAAGCTTTCCCTTAAAATCAACTTATAAGGCACCTTGGTTTTAAAGTTAATGCTTGCCGTGGTGTAACTGATATTGGTCGTACCCGCCGCAGTCAGATAAATTTTATAGTCGCCCGTATCTAAAATCTGTGGTGTTGAAACCTCACCATAGGAGACGCTGCCTAGCATCACTGCATCGGCAAAGCCTTTATCCGCTTTGGCAATATAGGCATCGTAGGCAGGTGCATCAGTCGCAGTGTGTGCAATCAATAATTGCATCTTGCTCTTGTCCGCTTCGGCATTTTGTTTATCGAGCTCGGTACGCGAGTAATTGATATTCAAAAGGGCTGGCGAGGCAAAATCCCCATGCAATACAAAGAAATGGTCGGTTGCCGTTTTTAAATCGATATTCTCTTTGTAGAGTGAAATATCTTTATTTGCCGCATCCTTACCGATCACCTCTACCTCACTCACACCGGGGGTAGATGTAAATCGTGGCATCGCATCTGCGTAGCTCACGCTTTCATAGGTTTTATCGCCAATCTTCAGCGCGGTAGCAGTGATCCCCACTGTCGCATTATAGAATTGTACATAAGTATCAGTTTTAGAGGTATCCTCATCCTTGTCATTATCAGAACCACCGCAAGCGGTCACGCCTAAACAGGCGAAGGTCAAAACCGCGAATCCCTTTAGCTTACTTTTTATCATTGTTTCCCTCATTAGCAGACAAAAATTCAGTTCAGTCTACGCAGTTATACAATGACAACAATGGCAATTTCCACTAAAAACAAAAACAAATATTTCACAAACTCAAACACTTAACAAACATTTCAATAACACGCCAGATACTGATACAAACGCCACTTTTCGGGCCCTTAATTGATACAAATGCGATTGCTGATACCTTAGTTCACATCTACAAAAACGCTTCCGCTCCAGAGAAATAAGGCTGGCATATCGAATACCTCTCTTTTAGGCTATTGCGACCATGGAGAAATCATCCACAGTTGGTGCAAACCTTGTTCGACTTATACGATTGAGTTACTCTCGCACCGCCAATTAAGCCTTTGGGATGGATAGGGTTTGCAAGGGATTCTTAACTACTACAAACAGTGTTTTCAACACGATAGTGCTGAAATTAACCTTTGGTCTAGCCACAAACTTGCTGAGCAAGAAAAGCTATTGCTCCAAGGTGAAGACGAGTTAAGCAGTGGCTTTCTGCCTCGCTTGCCGGTGCCATTTGCTCCTGCCTCCGCATTAATGGCGCGTAGTGCCTTGTATCTACGTGAAAAAGTATTATTGCACTCTTGTCTGTTTTTCTGCGGCACTGTCGAGCTTAATGGCGAAAAACGTAAAGTCGTCACGCCACTGCTGTACCGTGAATGCCAGTTACAGGCCGATGGCGATAACATTTACCTCGAATCTAATAACAGCTTCTCTGGCGGCGGGCCATTCACCATCAATGAAGCCCTGTTAGAAAAATTAGTCATTGAAGGACACAGCTTAAGTCAAGAGTTACGCGATAATCCAACGGATGTCAGTGGCTGGATAGCTTGGCTGCGGGCGGGCCAAGCCGATGTTGATACCAGTCATTTATTGCATTTTCCCAAGCTGATCGATGAGACTGAATTCACTGGCTTATGCCGTAAACGTGGGCGGTTTATGGTTAGTCGCAGCCAAATTATTCTTGCAGAGCGTTCGCAGGCAAGTCGAGGCATATTGCACGAACTCGACAATCTCATCACAGCGCCCTCACACTCTGCGCCGCTTCAAGCGCTGTTTAGGCAAGCGCCAACTCGAGATTCAGTTAGTCACAATGTCGATACCCAAGAGAATTACCTTCCTGGGCTATTAAGCCGCGCACAAATTCAAGCCTTAAAGGTGGCGGCCAACCATACTTTGGGGCAAATATCGGGCCCACCGGGAACGGGTAAAAGTTACACCATAGCCACAGTGGCGGCGGAGCAGGTATTAAGGGGTAAATCTGTACTCATCGTAGCCCATACCGATGTTGCCGTTGATGTGATTGCCGATAAGTTGCAGCAACAATTCCAGCTTGGGAGCAGCCTTATTCGCGCCGGCTCGCCGCAGTTTATTAAAGTCCTTAAAAACCAGATAGATGAAATGCTTCATGGTCAGCATCCTGCGACTGCTGAAACCCTCTCAGATATCCTACTACTCAATGCAAAACAGCAACTTAATACTGTGACTCGCGAGCAAACCAAAATGGAAGCCGGTTTTATACACCATTGCCGCCACGCCATACGTCGCGGCCAAAAACTGGCGACCTTACAACAAGGACAATCACGCTGGCGCTTAGGATTTTACAACTGGGCTTACCGTGCCGGGATCAAACAGTTTGCTCAGCAATGGGATGTGCTCGATAAATTAACCGCCCTCATAACCCAAAAAGAAGACTTAAGCCTCAAATACTTACAATTGGCCACTCACTATCGATTAAACCAATTACTCAAACATAAGCGCAGTACGCTGGTGAGTTTTGCCAGTGCACTTCGCGCTCGGCAGTCCGCTAAGCAACTCAACGGTTTCTACAAAACGGATTTTGATGCCTTAAAGCAAACCTTTCCCATTTGGTTATCTAGCCTTGCCAGCTTGCATAAAGTGCTGCCCATGGAGCAGCAAATGTTTGATCTAGTGATTATTGATGAAGCCACCCAAGCCAATATTGCCGCCTGTTTACCGGCCTTGCAGCGGGCAAAAGCAGCACTGGTGGTGGGCGACAGCAAACAGCTGCGCCATTTCTCGTTTTTATCCCGCGCAAAACAAACCCAAATCCAAACCCAACTCGGACTTGCTGCGGATTGCCGCGGCCTAATGAGCTACCGTGATGCCAGTATGCTCGACTTAGTATCACAATCCCTTGCGAGCCAATCCCAAGTGGTATTTTTAAATGAGCATTTTCGGAGTAAACCTGAGCTGATCCAATTTAGTAATCAGCAGTTTTATCAAGGCATGCTGAAAATTATGCAGCACAGACCCTGCACGAGTTCAGGACACTTACATAGAATACAAGTGACAGGCGCGCGGGATAGCAAGGGAGTTAACAGACTAGAAGCGGAGGCATTAATTCAAAAGTTATCACAACTGATTGATGACCAAATGAATACATTAGTGCCCGCCAGCATTGGTGTGCTCTCCTGTTTTCGCAATCAAACTGAGTATTTATCCCAGCAGATCCTCGCACGCTTTAGCGCACAACAAATAGAACGTCATCAATTGAGGATTGCCACGCCCTTTGGTTTTCAAGGGGAAGAGCGCGATATCATGCTGCTGTCGTTTAGCATTACGGCCAACGACAGCCGCGCCGCCGTGTATTTAAATCGAGCCGATATGTTCAATGTCGCCATCACCCGCGCTAAACAAATGCAGTGGCTATTTTTATCGGTACAAGCGCATGAGCTCCCCAACAATAATTTACTGGCAACTTACTTAACATCGGCGGGCCAATTTCAAGCGGCGCACAATTATGTCGATGCCCTCGATAGCTTCGGCCAGTCGGTGGCACTCGCGATTGAAGCAAAAGGCATAACAGTCTGGCGCGCCTACCATATGGCGGGGCTAGAACTGGACATTCTGTGCCGCTATGGTGACCAATATTTAGCGATAGATTTAATCGGTTACCCAGGACCTTGGGCGGACTTTTTCGATATTGAACTGTATAAACTCTTACAGCGCGCAGGCATTAAACTTATCCCCGTGAGCTATGGGCTTTGGTGTCAGCAGCGGGAACTGTGTATCCAACAAATCTGCAATCAATTTAAGCTAGAACAATCGAATTAAACAATAAGCATCTCACGGATGACATCTCCGTTGACGACCGATGAAATAGGCCAAGACTGAACGTTGGAGTTAGAACAAAATATCCCCTGCACTGGCTAGCACAGGGGATATGGCGGTGAATGATCAATCTTCTATTCTATGCACCAACACTCATTGCTGGGGTTCAAGTGGTGCAGGAAGGACTTGGATGGTTAAACTGCCATCAGCTGGCAAATATTGCTGTGCCAGTTTACTGAGCTCAGCCGGTGTCATCTTCTGTGCCAACACTTGCCTTTGTTTGAAAGCAGCAAAGCGTCCAGGATAACTCTGGGCATTTGATGCCAAATCTAACCAAAAACCATTGCTCTGCGGCGCGGCTTGCATCCATTCAAGCACAGGTTGGCGGGCTCGGTTAAGTAAGTCTTCGCTAATCCCCTGCGGCTGCTTCACTTGGTTAACTGCAGCGGTGAAATACTCGGAAACCGTTGGCAACATGGCTTGAGTCGTCACGCTAAATAGACCGAGATAACCGTAACCGCTGGCATTGAGATCATTGTAAGAAAAGGCCGATGGCGAATAACTCGCGCCCGCTTTTTCTCTCACGTTCTCCGTTAATAGGATGCTGAGCACTTGCTCCAACAATCCCAGTCCAGCGTGTTGGCTTAGGTGAGTCATATCCGTTGTTGGCCACACCATGGCCAGCGCTGCTGAATCTGGATGACCATAGTGTGTTAACGTCATCTTAGCAGGCACTTTCGGGAACACAGGCACTAGCGATTGGCCATTTTCAGTGGGGCTGCGTTTGATTGCTCCGAGAGTTTCAGCCACAGCAGTAATGGCGCTGGCTTCGTCGAAATCCCCCACTATGGCGATTTCAATTGCTCCTTGCTCGACGGCTGAATGGAAACTCGGCGCCAGCTCTGCAAACTGACGTTTTAAAATGTCTTCCGGTTCACCATAACCATAACGTTTATCACCACTGTGGGAGATACGGTCAAACTGATTAGAAAACTCAGTTTGCGGGTTGCTATGGAGACTTTGCTGCTCGGCAATCACTTGCTCGCGGAACAATTGCTCGGCCTGCTTATTCATGCCGGGTTCAATCAAAAAGGCCGTCATTAAACCGAGCTGCGTGCGCAGTTCTGCAGCATTGGTACTAATCTCACCGCCAAAACTCTGCTCACGCACGCCTAGGTTAATGGAAATATCTTGCCCAGCAAAAATCTCCTGCAGGCTTTCATAATCATGGGCCTTGAGTCCACCCTGCACAAACGCACTGTTAAACAGATAAGATAAGCCATCTAACTCAGGGAATGGCACTTCACCAAAGCCTATGTTGAGGCTGACCAAAGTAGTGCCTTTATTAAAGTCAGTAGGCTTAAGATTAAGGCGTACGCCATTGGCAAACTGTAGCTGGCGAATGCCCGTTTCGGCATCGCGACTATCGGCCACTAACTTGCCTTGATCGCCAAATTGAGTGTATGCAAACTCGTCAATCGCCTTAGTTGCTGGCGTACTCACAGCTTGTTTGCGGCTTTTCTCATAGCTAGCGATAAGCTGTTTTTCAACATTTTCGATGGGCTTATTGCTCGTCAGATACAGATACGGCGTAGCATTCCATGTCTGATTAAACACTTGCTTTAGCTTTTGCGGCGTCACTGTCGGCAGTATTTTTTCAAAAAATGCCAGCTGCCACTCAGGCTCTACAGGCACGCGATTTTCCGCGACCGAATACACTAACCACTCGGCAATATTCACACTGTGGATAGTAGTGCTACCCGCTGCGCTGAGCTGATACCCTTTGTGCATACGTTTGATTTGTTGGTCAATTTCCTGCTGACTAAAACCAAACTCTTGTGCTTGGCGCAGGGTTTGCTCCAATATTGCTATGCCCTCTTGCCAGTTATTCTCCTGCGTACCTAAGCTCATTTGAGTGCCATAGGCGATATCAAATTGATCCCCAACCTGCAGGCTAACGCCAGATAAACCTTGGCTGTGCAGTCGCTGCGACTCCATTCTGCGATACAAGATGCCGTGGGCAAGTTCGAGCAGTATTTCCTGCTCTCGTACGGCAGGGCTGTCGGCAGGGTATGCCATAGGCTTGAGCATACCGAGTGAAACCGAGGTCGATAGGCTAGGATCGAAAAATGCCGCCGCATCGACGCGTTGACGCTCTGCGACAGTGCCTAGCGCTTGCGGCTTAACCTTCGCCGCCAAAGGCGCGGCCTGCCAACTGGCAAACTGTTGTTTTATCTTTTGTTCAACTGCGGCTACCTCGATATCACCCACCACAATTAAGGTGGTGCGTGAGGGCGTGTAAAAACCTTGGTATAAAGACAGCAGCGTCTCGCGAGTAGCATTCTTGATGCTGTTCGCCTCACCCACAGGTAAGCGCTTTGACAACAGTGTATCTGGCATTAAAAACTGTAATTGATTGCGGTAATTCTCCAGATCCGCACCGCTGCGCTCACGCAGTTCAGCCAATACCACAGCTTTTTCACGCTCAATAAGCGCCGGGTCGAGTAATAAATTACTGCCAATTTCGCGCATTAAAAACAAAGCGGTATCGACTTTATCTTGGCTATTACTGGGCAAGTTGAATTGATAAACCGTCTGCTGAAACTCAGTCACAGCATTGGTATCGGCGCCAAAACTCAGACCAAGACGCTGCAATGTCGGGATCATCTCCCCCGCAGCCAAACCCGTCGAGCCATTAAAGGCCATGTGCTCAAGAAAATGCACTAACCCCTGCTCGGTATCAGACTCCACCACTGAGCCCACATCCACCCGCATACGTACTATGACAGCCTGCTCTGGCGTCTTATTGCTCACTAATAAATAGCGCATGCCATTGGCAAGTTCACCGGTATGGATTCGCCCACTCATGGGCAAGTCAGCCGTCCCCACCCACTGCGGCTCTTCGCTCGCCTGTAGCGGTAACGCCACACTTAATAATGCCAGCAGTAACCACTGGCGCATCAAACTAATCACCTTGAAATTGTTCATTAAAATTCGCACTTTTCCCCCAAAATCAAATAAGAAACCTAGGAAGCGCACACCTAAGTTTCAGATAAAATAAGCTTTCACTATAGTACCTAAAGTACTTTAAGTCACAAAATCAATACCTTATGCCGTACTAAAAGAGCAGTAAACTTCCATTATCAGTGCAGAATAATAAGCTTAACTTTCACAGTATTCGCATCAACACACATCATGACATCAATACATCCAGAGCAACGGATGCTCTAGCTCAGAACAGCAGTAAAGGTCTCGATGAGTAGCTATATAATCAATTGGTTACTGTGTTTAGAATAATGCGCCCCTTGTAGAACCTCGTTTGAGACTAAGGCCACTAGGATGTGTACGGATAACATGATGACAGGATAGATCCCCACCGCTTTTAGGCTAACAATTTCTATCAATACTTTACTGTGTAAATTAACCGAAATAGGAAAGCGATACAGGGCGTGTTAAACCAACAATTACCCATCGAGTCTATGGATATCGTCAGCAATCTCCACAAAGTCATACTCACGTTAAGCCACAATGCCCGCGATCCCTAGCCTTTACAGGGCTAAACCTAGCTGATATTTTTAGGCGCTATTTTCTATGACACTTGTCCTAATTATGATCTTAATCACTTTTCGCTATTACAGTATTCGATTGCACACTCTTTTATGCTTAAGCGTGTTCGCACTTTTATCCTTACCCGCCCTAGCTGATACCGATGAAAACGCTAAACTTTATGCGAACATGAATTCGCGCCTGAGTTACATGCAGCAAGTCGCGCTGTATAAATGGCAGCATCAGTTACCGATTGAAGACCTCGCGCGCGAGAAAATAGTCTTAGCACAAAGTGTCACGGCAGCAGAGTCGCTCGGGATAACCTCAGCAGCGATAACCGATTTCTTTCAAGTCCAGATAGAATTAGCCAAAAAAATTCAAAGACAGTACCACCAGCAATGGCGTGAACATGGCTTACCCCAAACATTGCAAACTAAGCAAAACACTAAACTTAGTTTAGATAAGATCCGTCCCGCATTGACTACCCTCGGCCAAACCATTATCGAGCAGATTGCTGAACATCAAGATCAACATGATTTCTCCGTGTTTAATCTCGCCATCGATACCCCTTTGGTCAGTATCGAAGACAAAGCAGTGTTATTTCGGTCTCTCAGTCTTATAAAGCCAAAAGTCTATTTGTCGACATTGGATAAGATCATCGCGGAGAAGATCCTTTATGTTGGCACAACGGGTGACTACGAGCCTTTCTCTTATTTCGAAGCAGGCAAGATAAAAGGTATTGATATAGATTTAGCTAATCGACTTGCTGATTCCTTAGGTGCTCAAGCGGTATTTTTACCCACCAGCTGGAGCAATTTAATTACAGATCTCAGCAGCAAACGCTTCGACATCATGATGAGTGGTATCTCTAAACAATTATTTCGACAACGTGTTGGCCTACAATCCGATATTTACCTTGAGGATGGAAAAACACCGATTAGCCTTTGTGCTAAAAAAGAACGATATGATTCGCTCGCTAAAATAGATAAGCCAGATACCCGAATGATCGTGAATAAGGGCGGCACTAATCAACGCTTCGTCGATGCCAATATTAAACAAGCTAAAATCACAGTTCACAGTAGCAATGTGACTATTTTCCAAGAACTCATCGCGAATCGTGCCGATGTTATGATCACGGATAGAGTTGAAGTCCAATTACAAACTAAGAAGCATCCAGAATTGTGCTCCACCATGCCTAATAATTTAAATTATTCTGCTAAAGCATTTCTCATGGGCAGAGATCCTATTTGGAAAGAATATGTTGATGCATGGCTTGAATTAAGCATTAAAGATGGCTCTGTATCCAACATTTTTAATCAATATATTTAGACTAATCTTGACGTGTCGAGCAGAGCTTTTGAGTATTTTAACTAGCTTATGATTGCAGTTCTAAGAGTCAGCTTAGTGTGTTTAAATTAACGATAAACTTTGTGAGGCATCACCTCTTTATCTTAAGATTTCAAGCTCTGCCGATAAAAAAGCCAGTCGGATGTTGCCGCTGGCTTATCTAGCAAACATCAATCTTATTAAGTATTAGCCACTCAACTGAGATCCTAAAACTGTTGAAACCAACGTTGGATCTGCTGTGGATCTTTGCTTTTCGTTAAAGATAGCATCAACAAAATACGGGCTTTTTGCGGGTTAAGATTACCTGCTGCAATAAAACCATATTTAGCGTCGTCTATTTCGGCATCGAGCGTCGTTGCGCCGGTTGGCACTCGGCTAGAGCGAACGACTAAGGTGCCTTTTTGACTCGCTTTAGCTAAAACATCGAATATAGAGTGGTAGATATTACCGTTACCCACACCGGCACTGACTATGCCATCAAAACCCGCTTCAACCATGGCTTTGGCTGGTAAATCACTGGCATTGGCGTAGTTATACACTATGCCTACCTGCGGTAACTTGTCGAGTTTGCTGACATCAAAAGGCGTTTGCGTAGTATGTTGACGCTCAGTATTACCCATATATTCAATCTTGCTGTTATGGATCACGCCAAGCGGGCCAAAGTTAGGCGCAGCAAAGGTATGCACACCTGTGGTATTCGTCTTAGTGACGTCGCGGGCGTTCAATACGGTATCGTTCATCACCACTAATACACCTCGACCTTTAGATTCAAGGTTCGCGGCGGTCGCGACGGCGTTATACAAATTCATTGGACCATCGGCGCTCATGGCGGTTGATGGACGCATAGCGCCAACTAATACCACAGGTTTATCGCTCTTGATGGTGAGGTTTAGAAAATAAGCGGTTTCTTCTAAGGTGTCGGTGCCGTGGGTGATGACGATACCGTCGACCTCTTTATCGGCCAGTAACAGATTGATGCGCTTGGCTAACGCTAGCCAAACTTTATCGTTCATGTCCTGCGAACCGATTTTAACCAGTTGCTCACCTTGAATATCGGCAAGCTGTTTCATTTCAGGCACGGCCGCAATTAAGCTACTAATGCCCACTTCACCAGCCTGATAGTTAGACTCAGTGGCCGATTGCCCTACTCCGGCAATGGTGCCACCCGTGGCAATGATCCGTACCTGTGGAAGCGCCTGCGCCGCAGAGGAGAGGACTAACCCTAAGGTGACCGAGAGCAAGAGCTTACGCATTGAAAAATTCATGCTTACATCCTTTTATTAATAATAAACGCTCCACAGTGTGCACTATTATTTAAGTCTAACCGTGATAATTCTCACTAAAATGAAATAACAAATTTAGCGTTATCTAATTGATTATTTAAAACTTAAATAAAACACCATGCATTTATTATTGAGTAGATTTAACTAATCAATGATTATTCGCGACTGATAAAGTGAAAATTAAATAGCGTACGGTTTATTTAGATTCAAAAACACTTGAGTAAATATGTCGCCGATTGGTTAACAAATAACAAATCTATAGCTAATTTGCATCAAAAAGTAATAGCTCACACTAGCTAACCGAGTTGAGATGCTTATCTAATAAACAAAACAAATCTACCATTTCAAACAGTTAAGTGATCCCCATCTAAATCCTGTTATTGCCAAAGCGTTAAGATCTGTGTCGATAGTCAAGGAGACGATTCTCCTTCATGTTTTCGATGAGTTATTTTTGAAGTGTTACGCATACTTATGTACGCACCACAACTCAATACTCGGAGATATATCTTACTATTAACCGGATTTAATAGGATCGAAATGAAAGATACTAATAGCGTACGGATCGAAGAAGATTTATTGGGAACGAAAGAAGTGTCCAATGAATTTTATTACGGCATACATACATTACGTGCCATCGAAAACTTTAAGCTGAGTAATCAAAAAATTTCCGATGTACCTGAATTAGTCCGTGGCATGATGCTAACAAAGAAAGCAGCTGCCATGGCCAATAGCGAATTAGGCGCTGTAAGTCCTGAAATCGCTGACAAGATTATTGAAGCGTGCGATTTGATACTCACAACGGGCCGATTTGTGGATCAATTCCCAGTCGACGTGTATCAAGGGGGCGCAGGCACTTCAGTCAACATGAATACCAATGAGGTATTAGCCAACGTTGCACTGGAGATCATGGGGCTTGAAAAAGGCCGTTACGATGTCATCAATCCTAATGATCATGTCAACAAGTGCCAATCGACCAACGATGCCTATCCAACAGGCTTCCGTATTGCGGTCATCAACAGTACCGATATTCTGCTAGATGCATTAACTGACCTTATCAGTGCCTTCGACACTAAAGCCGCAGAGTTTAAAACCGTCTTAAAAATGGGCCGCACTCAGTTGCAAGATGCCGTGCCTATGACCTTAGGCCAAGAGTTTCATGCCTTTGCTGTCACACTGCGAGAAGAAATTAAGTCCATCAAGCGTTGCCAAGAGTTGTTGTTAGAAGTGAACTTAGGCGCAACGGCCATTGGAACCGGCCTTAACACGCCAGTGGGTTATTCCTCACTCGCCATTAAACATCTGGCTGAAATCACTGGCCGTGCTTATGTGCCAGCGGAAGATTTAATCGAAGCGACCTCCGATTGTGGCGCCTACGTCATGCTGCACAGTGCGATTAAGCGCATGGCGATTAAAATGTCCAAGATTTGTAATGACCTACGCTTACTGTCATCGGGTCCACGTACAGGTCTGAAGGAAATCAATCTGCCTGAATTACAAGCGGGTTCTTCTATCATGCCAGCTAAGGTTAACCCTGTGATCCCTGAGGTCGTCAATCAGGTTGCCTTTAAGATTGTCGGCAACGATATCACTATCACTATGGCCGCCGAAGCGGGCCAGTTACAGCTTAACGTCATGGAACCTGTGATTGGTCAGGCGATGTTTGAGTCACTCAGTTTAATGGGTAATGCCTGTATCTCCCTACGTGAGAAATGCGTTGAAGGTATCACTGCAAACCCAGAGATCTGTATGGCCCATGTGATGAACTCCATCGGGATCGTGACCTACCTTAACCCCATCATCGGCCACCATGAGGGTGACATCATTGGCAAGATTTGCGCCCAAACGGGTAAAAATGTCCGTGAAGTGGTACTCGAACGTGGTTTGTTAACGGTTGAAGAACTCGATGACATTCTCTCGATTGAAAACCTGATGAATCCTAAGTATCAAGCTAAACGCAGCAGCAAAGCCAAAGTGTAACTCAGTGGGGCTGGGGAGCCTTCCCCGGCCCAAAACTCGATGATTCAAGAATAAGCCAGCGCATAGTGAATATGCGCAGGCTATTGAAATTAAAAACAAAATAGAGTTAACACTATGATTATATTAGAGATAATTATCGTACTCGGGGCCATTTACCTAGGTGCAAGGATGGGTAGCATGGGAGTCGGCTTTGCGGGCGGTGTCGGGGTACTGATACTGACCGCAGGGATGGGACTCAAACCGGGCAATATTCCGATTGATGTGATCCTCATCATTATGTCGGTTATCACCGCGATTGCGGCCATGCAAGTATCAGGAGGGATGGATTATTTAGTCTCACTGGCAGAAAAATTACTACGTAAGCATCCAAAACAAATCACTTTTCTGGCACCTGTAGTCACTTATTTCATGACACTCTTTGCAGGAACAGGCCACACAGCATTCTCAACCTTACCTGTTATTGCCGAAGTCGCAAAAGAGCAAGGTATTCGTCCCTCTCGTCCTCTTTCTATCGCCGTTGTCGCGTCCCAAGTTGCCATTACCGCTTCACCGATTTCGGCGGCAGTCGTGTTCTTCTCAGGCATTCTAGAACCCTTTGGCGTGGACTATTTAGTACTGTTAGCCGTATGTATTCCTTCAACTTTCTTAGCCTGTATGGTCGGCGCCGTTGTTGCTAACTTAATGGGTAAAGAGCTGGCTGATGATCCGATTTATCAAGACCGTTTAGCTAAGGGCTTAGTCAAAACACGCGGTAAAACTGAGATCAAAATTAAAGCCGGCGCAAAACGATCTGTGATGATTTTCTTACTGGCGATTGCGGCTGTGATGGCCTACGCCACTGCGATATCTGACAAAGTCGGCTTGATTGTTGACCCTGTACTGCCGCGCGACGCCGCCATTATGGTGCTGATGCTCACAGCAGCTGCAGCTATCACGATTTTCTGTAAGTTAGACGCAAGTGAAATCTCCAATGCGGCCACCTTCAAATCGGGTATGTCAGCCTGTGTTTGTGTGTTAGGTGTGGCTTGGTTAGGCGATACCTTAGTGTCGAATCATATCGAGGAAATCAAAGATTTAGCAGGCACCTTACTGCAAAGTCAGCCTTGGTTATTGTCGGTAACCCTGTTCTTTGCCTCCATGTTGCTCTACTCCCAAGGCGCAACCACTAAAGCACTGATGCCTGCGGCCTTAGCCATTGGCGTGAGTCCTTTAACTGCCGTTGCCTCTTTTGCCGCCGTCAGCGCACTGTTTGTATTGCCCACTTATCCCACGCTACTGGCTGCGGTTGAGATGGATGATACCGGCTCGACTCGGATTGGTAAGGCAGTATTTAACCATCCGTTCTTGGTCCCTGGCGTAGTGACGATTGCCACCAGCGTGGCATTGGCCTTCCTGTTTGGCGGCATGATGCTGTAGCGCAACTTTACCCAAAGTGTTCTAAGGGCTAATGCCAATAATTGGATTAACCCTCTTCTTTTAATCTGGATCTAAAGACTTTGTGTTGGCGTGATGCAGGTACATTCACGCCACCACAAACCTGGTAAGAGGTGAATTAATGTCAGCGAAAACGCGTGTTCCTACCGCCATTAACGGCGGACCATTTGGCCAAGCCTGGTCGGCTAAAGCAGACTGCTTACAAAGTGCGACAGGGCTTATATTGGGTATTTTCCTGTTATTTCATATGCATTTCGAGGCGAGCATTTTATTTGGTAAAGAAACCTTCTTTCACATGGTGCAATTCTTAGAAGGCAGTATGTTTAGCTCAACGGGTCATGGCTTCCCCATAGTGACCAAGATCATTTCAGTCATTATGCTGGTGATTGTTGCTGTACATGCCGCCACCGCACTACGTCGTTTTCCAGTGCAATTAGGCCAATGGCGAGCGATGCGTGGCTTCATGTCGAGTATCAAGCATAGAGATACCCAAGCATGGTTCTGGCAGATGATCACCGGGTTCTTACTGTTTTTCTTAGTGTCAGCCCATCTTGCCACTATGATTTTAAACCCTGATATTGGCCCTCACCTTTCGGCCGAAAGGGTTTACCACGATAACGCTTGGCTCTTATATGTGGTGTTTTTACCTATCGTGTTATTCCACGGCATCGTTGGTTTATACCGAGTGATATTAAAGTGGGGTGTGAGTAGTAACCGCCCACTTATCCGCACTATAGCGCAAGTATTGATCGTCTATTTATTGTGTTTAGGCACATTAAGCCTAGTGACCTATATCAATATTGGTATCGAATTAGTTCTGCCAGTACAACCGTTTATTCCTCAGTAATGGGCATGACGCTATCGGCGCACTTAGCCTGTATAGCAAGACAAACAACATACGGATCCTCCTCTGATACATAGTTGCCGCGCATCTATGCCCGAGGAGTGCAATGATAAATCCATGAAATGTTATCTAAATTATTAGATAAGGATCTGATTTGAAAATCATTTATACAGACTCATTAGTCATTGGCGCAGGATTGGCAGGCCTCAGAGTCGCGATTGCCACCAAAGAGCGAGGCCTAGATACCTTAGTGCTATCGTTAATTCCCGCAAAACGTTCACATTCGGCCGCCGCACAGGGCGGAATGCAAGCCAGCCTAGGCAATACAGTTAAAGGCATGGGCGATAACGAAGACATTCACTTTCAAGACACGGTAAAAGGTTCTGACTGGGGTTGTGACCAAGACGTCGCCCGCATGTTTGCCCACGTTGCACCGAAAGCGATCCGCGAACTCACTAACTGGGGCGTGCCTTGGTCAAGGATTTCCGCCGGCCCACGTGAAGTCATCATGAATGCGCAAAGGGTAACGCTCAATGAGGCCGAAGAAGCTCACGGCCTAATCAATGCCCGCGATTTTGGTGGCACTAAAAAATGGCGTACCTGTTACACCGCCGACGGCACTGGCCACTCTTTATTGTATGCAGTGGATAACCAAGCCATTTCTATGGGTATTCCAGTACATGAACGGATTGAAGCCCTGTCGCTTATCCATGACGGTAAGCGTTGCCATGGAGTCATTGCCCGCTGTTTAGTCACAGGTGAACTGCGCGCTTATGTTGCCAAATCTACCACTATCGCCACCGGCGGTTATGGCAAGATTTATGAAATATCGACCAATGCCACCATCTGCGAAGGCATAGGCCAAGCGTTAGCACTCGACACAGGTGTCGCCACCTTAGGCAATATGGAAGCGGTGCAGTTTCACCCCACCGCCATAGTGCCCGCGGGGATCCTCACCACTGAAGGATGTCGTGGTGATGGCGGTATTCTGCGCGATAAAGACGGTCATCGCTTTATGCCAGATTACGAGCCAGAGAAAAAAGAACTCGCCTCCCGCGATGTGGTTTCACGCCGCATGACAGAACACATGCGCAAAGGCAATGGGGTCGAAAGCCCTTATGGCCCGCATCTATGGCTGGATATTACGCAGCTGGGCCGTGAACATATCGAAACTAACCTGCGCGAAGTGAAAGAGATTTGTGATTACTTCCTTGGTATCGATCCTTGCAAAGATTGGATCCCCGTCAGGCCAACCCAGCATTACTCTATGGGCGGCGTACGCACCAATGCCACTGGCGAGAGTCCACAACTCAAGGGGCTGTTCAGCGTCGGAGAAGCGGCCTGTTGGGACATGCACGGCTTTAACCGTTTAGGCGGTAATTCGGTGGCAGAAACTGTGGTCGGCGGCATGATCATCGGCAAATATGTGGCTGATTTTTGTGAGAATAACGATTTAGAAATTGATACTGCGCTGACTCAAAAATTCATCGATAAGTTACAGCAAGAAATCGATGGACTGGTCGAAGGCAACGGCACAGAAAATCCCTTCCAAATAAAGAAAGAAATGCAACGCATCATGATGAACTACGTCGGGATTTTCCGTAATGGACCCGAATTAGATAAAGCCATCAAAGGCCTGAAAGACTTACTGCTGCGGGCAAAAAATCTCGGTCTTAAATGTAAAAAGCGTCACGCTAATCCTGAGTTAGTTGAAGCACTACGCGTCACCCGTATGTTGAAAGTGGCCCTCACCGTCGCCTGTGGCGCAGAGGCTCGCACTGAAAGTCGCGGCGCCCATTCACGGGAAGACTACCCACAACGCAACGATAAAGATTGGCTTAACCGCACACTGGCAACTTGGCCAGATGCCGAGTCACTGGAACCTGTGCTGCGTTATGAAGCGTTAGATGTGATGAAAATGGAGCTACCACCGGGATACCGAGGCTACGGCAACGATAACACTATCGCCCATCCTGATACCGAAAAACGCGTACAAGAAATCAATCAAGTGCTCGCGCGCTTAGGTGACGATCCCGATAGAAACACACTGCAGCGAGCCCTAATGCCATACGAGCTGCCAAGTCATCTGCAGGCTCCCAATGGACGCCTCAGCGATACCTTAGCGATCACTCCAGCCCAACCGGTAGGGAATAAACCACTATGAGCCGTCAAATCAGCTTTAATATCTTCCGCTACGATCCGCAAGATGGCCAAGACAAGCCAAAGATGGAACGTTATCAGTTGACTGAAACACCGGGCATGACAGTGTTTATCGCCTTGAATCAACTGCGAGAACAACAAGATCCCTCACTGCAGTTCGACTTTGTCTGCCGCGCGGGCATCTGTGGCAGTTGCGCCATGGTGATCAATGGTTTCCCCACATTGGCCTGTCGCACGTTAACGGCGAATTATCCCAATGGCGAAATCACCCTAATGCCACTGCCCGGTTTCGAACTGATTGGCGATTTGTCGGTGAACACAGGCAAATTTATGCGCGAACTGGCCGAACGCTTAAAACTCTGGCTGCATCCTAAACCCGATGATCAGGACATTCATCGCCTCGAAAATCCAATGGCACCTGAAGAAGCCGCGCGGATCTATGAGCTGGAACGCTGCGTCGAATGTGGCGTTTGTGTGTCTGCCTGCGCCACCAAACAAATGCGTGACACCTTTGTTGGTGCGGTTGGCATGATGAAAATTGCCCGCTTCGAAATGGATAGCAGAGACAGCCGTAGTGCGGATGATTTCTACCATGTGATTGGCAATCAAGACGGCGTCTTCGGTTGTATGACGTTACTCGGCTGCCAAGATAACTGTCCTAAAGATTTGCCGCACATGCAGCAAATTGCTTACCTGCGCCGCAAAATGGCCGCAAGCATACTCTAGTTTTCCTTAACCTAAAGTCCCGCTGCGTTAGCGGGGTTTTAGGGCAACACCTTTCCCAAACCAGCGGGCAAATCATATCTGCCCGCTGCAAATATGCGACGCCTTGCCTCTGAGCGAGACGCCCCCTTGAGCACTATCACAAGTGCAGATCCTTACTACTAGCAGTACTGTTCCATCGGCAACAAAATCCATTAACGGCACGCTAGTAGTTGTTATGTAAGGAAACATAAATGAAGCAGTTCAAACTAACATCAGCCGTGCTTGTGCTGAGCTTTGCCACACCTATCTTTGCTGTTCAAGCCAATGATACCGCTGCAACCAATGACGAGTTACGCACTGAATTACAACAAATTCAGCAAAGACTCGCCATGCTCGAAGCCCAAGAAAAAGAGGCATCGGTTTTATCGGATACTCAGTTTAATTTTTATGGTTCTTTACGCCCGACTTTCGGCCTGACCCACACTAACTCGGACGATGTGTGGGATGTGGGCGATGCGAACTCGCGAATTGGCTTTGCCGCAGAACACCAACTTGGCAATGGCTTAGTCGGGTTTGCGAAAGGGGAATTTAAGGTCGATATCAAAGATGACGGTGACTTTGGCGATGCACGCAAAGCCTATGTAGGATTAAAGGGATTTTTTGGTAGCGTAGCCATAGGTAAACAAGCCGTCACCCAGGAGATTATTTCCGATCCCGTCGACATCTTTAACCGCTCAGGAACCCCACTCGCCTATGACAGTGCGAGCCCCTTCAGACTCAATAACCTAGTGACCTATCGTAAAGAATTTGGCGACCTGTTATTTTCGGCCGATGCACAATTCGATGGCAACAAAGGCAGTGGCGGCAGTGACTTCGTTAACGCGGGTATCCGTTATAAAACTGATTTAATCTATATAGCCGCGGCTTTTTATAACAAAGAGTTAGACGACGGCAAAGATGAGAACACTGTCGGCGTCACCCTAGCAAAAAGTTTCAATGACTTGTACCTAGCGGCGGCCTATCAAAATATTGAAAAAGACGATATCGATGGAACCACATTGGATGGCTCAACATTAGATGTGGTCGCCAGCTACCCCATCACTGACAGCTATAAAATCAAGCTGGGCGTGTCCAGATACGACGATGGTGGCAATGACATCACCTCTGCTAAATACAACGCCTATAACACTACGCTGGAGTGGCATAAAACACCGCAATTCAGCACCTTCATCGAATATCAAAAAACAGATTTTGAATACCGCGAAACCAATGACCAGATCATGCTGGGCATGCGTTATAACTTCGATTACACGTTCTAAGTTTTATCTCAAGCGTATAGTCATGTGAGTGAAGGGTTTAACGGTCTCACGGCATAAAGACTAAAAACATAAAGACCAGAAACAACAAAGCCACGACTCGCGTGGCTTTGTTCATTTAAGACGATACCGTCTTTACACTTCGATAAATCCCAAACTAGAACGGAATATCGTCATCCCAGCCATCATCCAAATCTGGAGTGAAGTTTTGCTGTGGTTGTGGTGCTGGACGTTGTGCCGGTGCTGCTGGCGCTTGGTAAGCAGGTGCTGGAGCGGCTTGTGACTTAGGCGCATAACCACCTTGTTGTGGTTGAGCTTGTTGCTGTCCATATTGCTGCTGAGCAGGTGCTGGCGCAGCATATTGTTGCTGAGCTGGCGCTTGGTAAGCAGGTGCAGCTTGAGGCGCTGGCGCATATTGATTTTGCGCTGGAGCCGCTTGTTGCGGTGCAGATTGGTAACCTGCGTTTTGTGGCATGCCGCCGCCCATTGGCGCGCCTTGTGCTTGGCCACCTTGACCACGGCTACCTAGCATTTGCATGCTACCGCTTTGGTCGATAACCACTTCAGTGCTGTAACGATCTTGACCACTTTGGTCTTTCCACTTACGGGTTTGCAGTTTACCTTCAAGGTAAACCTGTGAACCTTTACGCAGGTATTCACCGGTAATTTCAGCTAATTTGCCGAACAGAACCACACGGTGCCATTCAGTACGTTCTTGCTGTTGACCTTGTTGGTCTTTCCACGATTCGCTGGTCGCAACTGTGATGTTAGCGACTGCATTACCGTTTGGCATATAACGCACTTCTGGATCTTGTCCCAAATTGCCAACCAAAATTACCTTGTTAACACCACGACTGGCCATTGAAATCTCCTGCGATTCTTTAAATAATCTATTAATTCAGTATGTTGTTTATCTGTGTCGTCATAGAGGAAAATCAGCTTCCCCAAATATCACACGGCAGACCCAGATATTATTGAGCAGAGCCTAACACAGCTCGTGCTTCTCTTAAATCGAAATGCTCATCAACCTTTAAGTAAGCCACTTTCTCGTCCAACACGACGATCGCTTCGACGACGCCCATCAGCTGTGATAACTGAGCCGCCATATCCCGCGCTTGTGCCTTGTCTTTGACTTCGGCTTCTAAGGTGTAACTCTTTAACAACACGGGATTTTCCATGCCCAATGTCAGGAATAACCAAATAGACATTAAGATCACAGCAACAATAAACACCCCGACCGCGCCCACTAATTGGAAGGCGCCACCGCCCAGCATACCACCACAAAAGGCCCCTAAAAACTGGCTAGTGGAATACACGCCCATGGCCGAACCTTTTTCACCGACGGGGCAAAATTTGGCAATCAAACTGGGCAATGAGGCTTCTAAATAGTTAAAGCCAGTGAAAAACAGCACCACGGCAAAGCTCAACACCCATAAGTTGTTAGAGAATAAAGCCATCGCCAGCAGCGCCACTATCATGATCACTAAGGCGATTTGGAACATAGCTTTAGTATTCTTACGTTTAACCCCTATGATGATTAACGGCACCATCAGGAAAAACGCGCCCACAAAAGCGGGGAAATACAGCATCCAGTGTTTTTCTTTCACGAGCCCCGCATCCACCAGATCCAGCGGCAAGGCCACAAATACCGCGGTTAACACTAAATGCAGAATAAAAATCCCCGCATCGAGTCTAAACAACTGGGGATCGGTCAACATACGCTTGAGTCTGGCAGGCGTGGCTAACGTGTCGCCCTTAGGCGCGTGGGAAATCGGATTCGGTACTAAAAATTGCACGATCAACATGCCCGTCACAGCGAGAATCGCCGTGAGGAAGAACAGGCCTGATAAGCCCACATGTTGTGCCACAATCGGGCCGACCAGTAAGGACAGCGCAAAAGAGCCGCCGATACACATACCAATAATCGCCATGACCTTAGTACGCTGTTCGTCGCGGGTTAAATCCGCTGCCAGCGCCAACACGGCAGCGGCAATCGCACCCATGCCCTGCACTGCTCGACCAAACACCACGCCGTAAATCGAATCAGCGTTGGCGGCAATCAAGCTACCAATGGCAAAAAGCACCAGACCGATAAGAATAATCGGCTTGCGACCATATTTGTCAGATAAAATCCCCATGGGGATTTGCAGCACAGCTTGAGTCAGACCGTAGGCGCCGATAGCAATACCGACCCACAGCGGCGAGAAGCCTTCGAGGTGCTGACCATAAAGTGCAAAGACGGGCATGATCATAAACAAGCCCATCATGCGTAAACCAAATACACTGGCTAAAGAAAACGCGACTTTTTTCTCAGTACCCGAAAGTCCGTTGTTACCCATGATTTTGCCCTGGATTGAAGTCTTTTAAGGGGCGCATGTTACCACACCCAAAAGGATTTGCTCAAAAGGAAATAGTGGCCTAAACCACTGCCTGTACAGTTAACTTTTATCCCGATTATCACAGACCTATATTGACCGTGCTCGGGTTAACATGTTTATTTTTCTGCCCTATTTAACGCTCAGGCACTGGGAACCGAGTATAACATAGTGTTCACATTTGTCCTGTGAGTCAGTACGCAACAACCGCATTAATCTTAGTTAATCCACTCGGTACATAACTGTCACTGTCAGCACGGTGATTAAAAGCCAGTGCCAGCCCTTGGATTGGTGCCGATCACAGAATCAACTAAACTCAGCCGCGGAACTGTGCGATACTTATGCTCATTTTTTTAAGCATATGGCATTAGAGCGATAGATGGATAAGATTGAAATACGCGGCGCACGCACCCACAATCTCAAGAATATCAACCTGACTATCCCAAGGGATAAACTGATTGTCATCACGGGCTTATCAGGATCTGGCAAATCCTCCCTTGCTTTCGATACTTTATATGCCGAGGGCCAGCGACGTTACGTCGAATCCCTGTCAGCCTATGCTCGCCAATTTTTGAGTTTGATGGAAAAGCCCGATGTGGACCATATCGAGGGCTTAAGCCCAGCGATATCCATAGAGCAAAAATCCACTTCCCATAACCCGCGTTCAACCGTGGGCACAATTACCGAAATTTACGATTACCTGCGTTTGATGTTTGCCCGCGTGGGTGAGCCGCGTTGTCCGACACACAATCAACCCTTGGCGGCGCAAACCGTCAGCCAGATGGTCGATAAAGTGTTAGAAATGCCCCAAGACAGCCGCTTGATGCTGCTCGCGCCTGTGGTCAACGCCCGTAAGGGTGAACACGTTAAATTGCTCGAAGGTCTATCGGCGCAGGGTTATATCCGTGCGCGTATCGACGGTGAAGTGTGTGATTTAACCGATCCGCCAACCTTAGATTTACACGTTAAGCACACGATTGAAGTGGTCGTCGACCGCTTTAAAGTGCGTGACGATATCAAGCAACGCTTAGCAGAATCATTTGAAACCGCACTGGAACTCTCCGGCGGCATCGCGACCGTTGCTACCATGGATGACGACACAGGTACTGGTAAAGCAAAAGGCGAAGAACTGATCTTTTCGGCCAACTTCGCCTGCCCGCACTGCGGATATTCGATGGCGGAATTAGAGCCAAGGATCTTCTCCTTTAACAATCCAGCCGGCGCGTGCCAAACCTGTGATGGTTTAGGGGTACAACAATTTTTCGATCCTGAACGCGTGATCAGCAACACTGAGCTGTCACTGGCTGGTGGCGCGATACGCGGCTGGGATAGACGCAACTTCTACTATTTCCAAATGCTCAGCTCACTCGCCGAACACTATAAGTTCGATGTCGAAGTGCCCTACGAGCAGCTCAGCGAAAAAGTCCGCAAAATCGTCCTGTACGGATCAGGCAAAGATAGCATTGCCTTTAAGTACATCAACGATCGCGGCGATGTGGTGGTGCGTAATCACCCCTTCGAAGGCATTCTCAACAACATGGACAGGCGCTATCGCGAAACCGAAAGCAACTCGGTACGTGACGAATTAGCCAAGTTTATCAACACCCAAGCCTGCCAAAGCTGTGGTGGTTCACGTCTGCGCGAAGAAGCCCGTAACGTGTTTTTAGGCGATATCAATCTGCCGCAACTCACCACTTGGTCGATTGGCGAAGCCTTAGATTACTTCGAGAAAGTCGAGTTTAGTGGCCAAAAAGCGCAGATCGCCGAGAAGATTTTAAAAGAAATCCGCGATCGCTTAGGTTTCCTCGTGAACGTGGGCCTCAATTATTTGAGCCTATCTCGCTCGGCAGAAACCCTCTCGGGCGGTGAAGCCCAACGAATTCGACTCGCCAGCCAAATTGGTGCCGGACTTGTCGGCGTGATGTATGTGCTCGACGAACCTTCAATTGGCCTGCATCAAAGGGATAACGAACGTCTACTGCAAACCCTGATCCACCTGCGGGATTTGGGCAACACAGTAATTGTGGTTGAGCACGATGAAGATGCGATCCGCATGGCGGATCACGTGATCGACATCGGCCCTGGCGCTGGCGTACACGGCGGCGAAGTGATTTGCGACGGCCCGATTGAGAAAATCATCGCCTGTGAAGAATCAGTTACCGGACAATATATTTCCGGTAAGCGCTGCATTCATATCGATACGCCGCGTATTCCGTTCGACAAAACTCAAGTGATTGAGTTATTTGGCGCGCGCGGCAACAACCTGCGTAATGTGGATTTAACCATACCGATTGGCTTATTCACTTGTGTGACAGGCGTATCAGGTTCAGGTAAATCAACCTTAATCAACGATACCTTCTTCAAGATCGCCCATAGAATGCTCAACGGTGCGACTGTGGATGAGCCATCACCCTATGATCGTATCGAAGGGATGGAGCTGTGCGACAAAGTGGTCGATATTGACCAAAGCCCGATTGGCCGCACGCCGCGCTCTAATCCTGCCACTTATACTGGCATCTTCACCCCAATTCGCGAGATTTTTGCTGGAACCCAAGAGTCACGTACTCGCGGTTATCAAGTCGGCCGCTTCTCCTTTAACGTTAAAGGTGGCCGCTGTGAGGCTTGCCAAGGCGACGGCTTGATCAAGGTCGAAATGCACTTCCTACCCGATGTGTATGTGCCCTGCGATTCCTGTAAAGGTAAGCGCTACAACCGCGAAACCTTAGAAGTACGCTATAAAGGCAAGAATATTCACGAAGTACTGCAGATGACAGTGGAAGATGCGCGCACTTTCTTCGATGCCGTACCTGCCATTGCCCGTAAGCTGCAAACCTTGATGGATGTGGGTTTGTCCTATGTGCGCCTCGGCCAAAGTGCGACCACACTTTCGGGCGGCGAAGCCCAAAGGGTGAAACTTGCCAAAGAGCTGTCTAAGCGTGACACGGGCCAAACCTTGTATATCTTGGATGAACCGACCACGGGCTTACACTTTGCCGATATCCAACTGCTGCTCGACGTATTGCATCGTCTTAAATCCCACGGCAACACCATTGTGGTGATTGAGCATAATCTGGACGTGATCAAAACGGCGGACTGGATTATCGACTTAGGCCCAGAAGGCGGCGGTGGTGGCGGTATGATTTTAGCCACAGGCACACCGGAAGAAGTCGCCGAGCATCCAACCTCCCACACGGCACGCTTCTTAAAGCCACTGCTAAAACGGGATATTGAAATGGCAAAGGCCAATAAAGCCAAGGCATAAGTTTCGAGCCCTTGGTCTGAGTACTGTATGAAGCGCAGTCGCATAAGCACTGCGCTTTTTTTCGCTCAGCAATCCAATATGCTTAAGCTATCGCATACATATAGATCTCATTGAATTAGAATCGGATTTAGGCAAAGATGATATTCATCTTCTGGCGAAGGCTTCAGCGATAAGGAATGTCCATGCGTAATAGCACTCAGTCCCCAGTGACTCACCTTATATTACCGAGGCAGTATCAATCACTTTTAAGTAAAAACCTAAGCGACATAAACCTAAGCGCATCGACTCTATTCAACCACAGTCGTATAGGTCAGCTGCTCGCCAAGTTCAAGATCACGCGCCTTATAAGACATCAATCCCAAAGACTTGGCTTATTTGCACTGGCCTGCTTTATGGCAGTCACTCTTAGTGGCTGTGCTAACTCACTGGAAACCTGTGCGCGCACTGAGCTTAAACTTACTTGGGCCGAGCCAGCAGAGTTACAAGCGACAGTGACAATATTAAGCTCGGACGAATTTGAAGGCCGCAAAACCCAAACTCAAGGCGCGGCCAAAAGTCGTGACTATATAAAGCAGCAATTTGAAGATCTCAATTTACAGCCTTGGGGAGCGGACTTTATCGTGCCCTTTGAATATCAAACCTTCTTCACCCAAGAAACCGGCGCCAATGTGGTCGCCACCGCCATGGCGACAGAACCGACGAATCGATGGCGCATTATCGTCGCCCACTATGATCACTTAGGCATGAGCGGCAACAAGATTTACCACGGCGCCGATGATAACGCCTCCGGCGTCGCCGCTATGCTGGCGATTGCCAAACATTGGCAACAGCAATTTGCTCTGCAACCCCATACCTTGCCTAAGGTGAATCTAATGTTTGTGGCAACCGATGCCGAAGAACCAGGACTCTATGGCAGTATCGCCTTGGTTGAACAACTCAAAACCCGCCTACCAGAGGCGACATTTGAATTAATGATTAACCTCGACATGGTAAGTCACCCAGGCAGACCCTATGGAATTTACCTTGAAGGCAGCCGAAACTTCACTCAGTTCAATCAATTTAAACCCCTACTCAATCAACAAAACCGACTGTGCATTAAGCTCACGCACCCAAAACCCGTTGGCCGTAGCATACAAAGTACCGACTGGCTGCGGGCATCGGATCATTATCCCTTCCACAAAGCCAATATCCCTTGGTTGTATTTTGGCGTGCCGACCCATCCCCAATATCACACCCCTGAGGATACCGTCGCGACAATCGACATCACTTTTCTGGCGGCCGTGACTGAGTCAGCATTTGAGTTACTTCAATTAAATGCCGAATATTTAAAGAAATAATGGGAAGTGGCGCGTTTCTTGCTCAGTTTTATCGAAAAAAATGCAGAAAACAGGTTAAATAGCGTGACTCTGATTGGTAAAGTGGTGTCCATGCTGCTATAATCCGTCGTTCGCGGGAAATCGACACGGGGTTGATTTTCTGTCTGTGAAACTATTAGCGCCATTTCGCGCGCGCATCCACAAGGCTACAACCCAATGTCATCCGATGAAAGAACTTTCCGTGAACTCGGCCTATCCGAGAATTTGTTGCGTGCTCTTGACGAGCTAGGTTATGAAAAACCAACGCCAATCCAATCAGCCAGTATTGATCCACTTATGGCTGGCAAAGATATTTTAGGTCAAGCGCAAACAGGTACAGGTAAAACTGGCGCCTTCGCTTTACCACTATTAAACAAAGTTACCAGCCAAACTACACCGCAAATTTTAGTCTTAGCACCAACACGTGAATTAGCCGTGCAGGTTGCTGAAGCGTTCAGTAGCTATGCCAAATTTATGAAGAATTTCCACGTTCTTCCTATCTATGGCGGCCAAAGCATGCAACAACAGTTGAATGCCCTGAAACGCGGCCCACAAGTTATCGTTGGTACGCCAGGTCGTGTTATGGACCATATGCGTCGCGGCACCTTGAAACTCGACTCATTACAAGCTTTAGTGCTTGATGAAGCCGATGAAATGTTAAAAATGGGCTTCATCGATGATATCGAATGGATCCTTGAGCACACGCCAAGCGAGCGCCAACTGGCGTTATTCTCTGCCACTATGCCAGAGCAAATTAAGCGTGTTGCTAACCAGCACTTACGTAATCCTGTACATGTTCGTATCGAATCAAGCCAAACTACGGTTGAGTCAATCGAACAGCGTTTCGTACAAGTATCACAACACAACAAACTTGAAGCTTTAGTACGTGTATTAGAAGTTGAAAACACTGAAGGTGTGATCATATTCGTACGTACTCGTAACTCATGTGTTGAGTTAGCTGAAAAGTTAGAAGCCCGCGGTTATGCTTCATCACCACTACACGGTGACATGAACCAGCAAGCCCGTGAGCGTGCAGTTGACCAACTGAAACGTGGCAAGTTAGACATACTGATCGCGACTGACGTTGCGGCCCGTGGTCTTGACGTTGAGCGTATCGGTCACGTTGTAAACTACGATATTCCGTATGATGCCGAAGCTTATGTACACCGTATTGGCCGTACAGGCCGTGCTGGCCGTACTGGTATGGCGATTCTGTTTGTAACTAGCCGTGAAATGCGCATGCTGCGCACTATCGAGCGTTCAACTAACAGCCGCATTTCACCAATGAAAATCCCAAGCCCAGAGACTGTTGCAGAACGTCGTCTGTCTCGCTTAGGTGAGCAATTGGCTGAGACGATCAACGGCGATTTAGATTTCATGAAAGAAGCTGTTGCTCAATTATGCCAACAGTTAGAAGTCGATACTGATCTGCTAGCCGCTGCATTATTACAGCAAGTTCAGCAAGAACGTCCTTTGCAATTGCCAGCAATTCAAGAACGTGCACGTGATGAACGCAGTGAACGTGCTGAACGTAGCGACCGCGGAAGTGATCGTAATGACCGTGGTGGTGAGCGTGGTGAACGCAGAAGTCGCGAACCGCGTCCAATGCCAGCAAGCTTAGGTTCAGCTGAAGCCTTGAAAGACAACCCAGATTTGAAAATGTGCCGTTACGTCATCGACGTAGGTCGTGAGAATGGTGTAGGTGTGGGTAACATCGTTGGCGCTATCGCGAACGAAGCTAACATCGACAGCCGTTACATTGGCGCAATCCAACTTTACGATGCAGTGACCACTGTTGACCTGCCAGACGGCATGCCAAAAGACGTGTTACAGCACCTACGTAAAGTACGTGTTTGTGGCAAGCCATTGAACATCCGCGAAGCTGGCGATCAAGTATTTGTTGATTCAGGCCGTAGTGCTCGTTCAGACCGCCCTGCTGGTGACCGTAAACCACGTGGTGATCGTCCAACGGGTGACCGCCCAGCTGGTGACCGTAAGCCACGCGCTGCGTCTACTGGTGACAAGCCATTTGCTGACCGCAAACCACGTGCAGACAAGCCTGCCGGTGAGCGTAAGCCACGTAAACCACGTGAAGACTAATCTAGCTTAAGCTAGAGACTAAAAAAGGAGCCTAGGCTCCTTTTTTGTTGGCTTGACATCGCACTAGCTCAAAGCAAACTGGCCAGTTGATATTTCAAGCTGATATAGTCAGTACAAGAATGTCTAGCTTAAGGATATAAAATGGATTTTTTAGCACTGATAACTTACCCATTTATCTCGGCACTTCCCGAACTCGCTAAGTCATGCCACAGAGATAAAACATTATTAATCATGGTACTTGTCGGTTGCACTCTGTTTGCGGGCTTTATTGGAATGTTAGTCGCAATGGCAAATTAACTTGCAGTTAAGCCAACATGTCTATTAGTGTCGACTTAGTCTTTAGCAACGCATCTAGTGTATTTCGATGAAAAAAGCCCTTACCGCTGGACTATTATCCGCCTTCGTCGCCCCTGGCAGCGGTCATTTTTATCTGCAACATAAACGCAGTGCCTTAGTGTTTTTTGTGCTGGCAATATTGAGTCTCGGCCTGTTGCTGCAACAAGTCATGCAAGTGGCGCAGCTTATCTCGCTGGATATTCAAACTGGCGTTTTGCCGCTGGATATGGGCGTAATTGCGGCCGAAGTGACGAAACAAACCACGGCAACCATTCGTGATGGTGCAGACAAGTTGATGTACGGATTTATCCTCTGCTGGCTGATTGCCTTATTAGATAGCGTACGCTTGGGACTTAAACAAGATAAGCAAGATGCAGCTAAGAACGTGGCATAACTGCAAAACCCGTAAAGTGATGTTCGACTAAAACTCAGTAGATAAAACAACAGAAGGGCTTTCATTACTGTTAATGAAAGCCCATTTGCCTTTTACCTCCTACCAATCGTTAAGAAGGACTTACTGAGAGATCACACGGCTTTCAACTTGGCTTGATTGAGTATCTAAATAGCCACTGACACGGGTGAGTAACAGCGCACTTAATACCACCAGTGCACCAATCCAAGGTGTGTACATCAAACCTAGGTTGGTCACTATTATCCCACCGCCCCACGCGCCTAAGGCTATGCCGACGTTAAAGGCGGCGATATTCAAACCCGAAGCCACATCGACCGCATCGGGAGCATAGGTTTCGGCGAGTTTCACCACATACACTTGTAAACCGGGAACATTACCAAAGGCAAATGCGCCCCAGACTAAGATGGTCAACACAGCTGCAATCGGGTTAACCGCTGTGAAGTTAAACACCAGCAACACAGCAGCGAGACCTGCAAAGATATAGCTCAGGGCTTTTACTGGACCCATTTTATCGGCCATTTTTCCGCCCCAGATATTCCCAAAGGCAACGGAGACACCGTAAACCAACATAATGGCGCCAATCGCACTGGCATTAAAACCTGTGACTTGCTGCAAAATCGGCGCAAGGTAAGTGAACGCCACAAACGTGCCACCGTAACCCACGGCAGTAATCGCAAACACCAATACCAATCTCGGCTCGCCCAATACTTTAACTTGTGTGAGTATTCTGGCCGCGCTGGCTTGCTTTAGGTTATTCGGCACTAAAAATGCGCTGCCCACTAAGGCGATAAATCCCATTAATGCCACCGCTAAAAAGGTAGACTGCCAACCAAACGTTTGACCGATGTACGTCCCCAACGGTACACCTGTCACCAAGGCAACGGTTAAGCCAGTAAACATTATGGCAATCGCGCTCGCCGCTTTTTCTTTGGGAACTAAGCCAGTGGCGATAGTCGATCCAATCGAAAAGAACACCCCATGGGCCAGTCCTGTCAGGATCCGCGCGGCTATCAAGGTTTCATAACTCGGCGCCTGCCATGCCAATAAGTTACCCGCCACAAACAGCGACATGACAGACAGCAACACGGTTTTACGATTCCAGATACCCGTTAATGCCGTCAGCACAGGTGCGCCAATCGCCACACCTAGGGCATACAAGCTCACCAATAACCCCGCCGAGGGCAGTGAGACATTTAAGTCCTGCGCCATGGTTGGGAGCAAACCCACTATGACAAATTCTGTGGTTCCAATGGCAAAGGCGCTGAGCGTCAATGCGAGTAAAGCTAAGGGCATGATAGTGTCCATCCTGTTAGTTTAAAGCGTCTGTGAGCGAATATTGATGAGCTAACACCCGACTCACGTTCAGATGGGGCTATCATGACCACAAAGGTTATTGCTAAAAAGAGTGATTTTTACAAATGATTTTTGCTATAAATGCAATTAATCACCTTTAAACTTGGAGACGACTGAGTGCTAACACGGTCCGATGATTTGCAGATTTTATTGACGGTTGTGGATACAGGTGGGTTTTCGGCGGCTGCCGAGGCGCTGGATATTCAAGTCGCACGAGTATCGCGGGCAGTCACTCGCCTTGAAAGCCAACTACAAGTAACGTTACTCAACCGCACTACGCGCCGAGTTGAACTTACCAACGAGGGACGGCAATTTGTTGATACAGTACGCATAGGTCTGCAAACGTTGCAGCAGGCCGAAGAGGATCTCGTCGCCCGTGGTGAACGCCCTAAAGGTCGTTTAAGGGTCGATGCTGCGAGTCCCTTCGTGCTGCATCAAATCGTACCCTTAGTGCAAGAATTTAAACAAATCTATCCCGATATCGAGCTTGAAATCACATCCAATGAAGGCTTTGTTGATCTGATTGAGAAACGAACCGATGTGGCAATCCGTATCGGCAAGCTGACCGACTCGACTCTGCACGCCAGACCGCTGGGTAAAAGTAAGCTGTATATTGTGGCCTCAAGTGCATACCTAGCGCAGCGCGGCCTGCCAAAGAATATTAGCGATCTGCCCCACCACTGCCTTATCGGCTTTACGGGTTCGAAAGTGCTCAATCAATGGCCCTTAAAAGGCGTCGAACAAATCACACCTAATGTCCGCGCCAGCAACGGCGAAACCGTGCGCCAATTAACCTTATCGGGCAATGGTATCGCTTGTCTGTCGGGCTTTATGGTTAACGACGATATTGCTGCGGGACGATTAGTCCCATTGCTTGAAAGTGAACATGTGACCAATGTCGGGCGGGAGCAAGTGAATGCCGTCTATTATAAAACCTCAACCGTTGCGCGGCGGATCTCGGCTTTTATCGATTTTATCCAGCCCAGATTGAGTCTGTAAAACCACGCAACTCAATCGACTATGGGTAATCCACCGCAAAGCATTATTGTGATATTGGCAAATATGATTTGTGCTTTATCGACTTTATTGGCAAAGCCTGATGGGTAAAATTAGCGTCATCACCATTCATTCAGTATTAGAAATATTATGACTCAAGCACACACAGACTCGACCGCATCCCACTCATTTACTATGCCTATGCTCGGCACTGGCACCTTTAGACTCAAAGACCAAGCAGCATTCGATGCAGTATTAATGGCTCTCGAAGAGGGCTCACGTCATATTGATACCGCACAAATCTACGGTAATGAAGCCGCCGTTGGTGAGGCGATTAAGGCTTCTAGCGTTCACCGTAATGAACTCTTTATCACTACTAAGGTATGGACAGAAAATCTAGCCGCAAACCGTTTCGAAGCCAGCGTTATCGACAGCTTAACCGCGCTACAAACCCAATATGTCGATTTGCTATTAATCCATTGGCCGCTTAAGGACGAACATGTGCCGATGGCAGATTACCTCATGTCATTAAAAACCATGCTGGATAAGGGTTTTACCCGCCGCATTGGGGTATCGAATTTCACTAACGCCCAGCTATCCCAAGCGATTGAGATATTAGGTGACGGGGTAATTTTCACCAATCAAGTAGAAGTGCATCCATATTTAGTTAATGCGAAAGTTACTGATTTTTGTAAGCAGCACAATATCTTAGTCACGGGTTACATGCCTTTTGCCTACGGCGCTGTATTACAAGATGAGTTAATTACTCAGATTGCTAAACAGCACGGCGTTACCACAGCTCAAACTATACTCGCTTGGTTAAGACAACAAGAGTTCGCCACAATTCCATCATCGACCAAACGTGAGCATGCTCGCAGCAATCTAGCCGCGGCAAAACTCATGTTATCGGTAGCGGAAATCGAGGCTATTACGGGATTAGATCGCAATCATAGGATGGCCAATCCAGACTTCGCCCCAAACTGGGACTAAGTTCGAGACAGACTAACAAAACCTAATCACCCACTGTCCACGCTTCGATAAAGCTATGGTAGCAAGCCACTAGCATGTCGGCCTCGTGGGCATAATCAGGAATAATTTCAGGGCAATATAATGCGCAGCGGCTACCCGCATTACGCGCGGTTTGCAGATCAAACAAATAATCGCCCACATATAAGATATCTGCGGGGACAAGCTGCCACTGCTGGCAAATAAGATGAATACCTTCGGGATGCGGCTTAGGCTGCGCGTCGTAGCGCGTTAATACTAGTTCGATATCTATACCGAGCTTATCGATAGTGATTTGCGCCGCTTCCGACATATTGCGGGTCAAAATAGCCAAGGGCAGCGATTTAGCCCGTAGGCATTCGATAAGCTCACGCGCGCCATCAATCCAACTGGCATTGAGTGAGCTCTGTCTCTCGTACTCATGGACGATTTCCAGCGCCTGAGCCTGTGCTTCACCCGCACTCAGGCTATCGACATGGGCCAAGATATCCGTACCAGAATGAATCCCCAACTCACGCCGCAGACCAGCAAAATCCGGATTGGAATGCGCTAAAGTGCCGTCAAGATCGAAGATGATCCCACGGATATCCTTAAGTTTTAAATCGCTGAGTCTAGTGATCACTGGCCTTTCCCATTAGGTGAAAATGTACGCCTTAGACAATCTGCAAACGCTTCGCCTGACGATTACGATACAGAGGCAGTAATTGTACCACCATCACAGACACAATAATGACGCCAATCCCCAGCAGAGATAATCCATCTAATTCATCGGCATGGAAGACGTCTGGCCACCAGCCAATGCTTACTACCAAAGCAGTGGCACTAAAGCTAAATACTGGCGTTAGGGCCAACATGGCGCTCACCTGTGCCGTCGGCCAGTACTTCATCGACTGCCCAAAACAGCCATAGGCGATCAAGGTATTGGCAGCGCAAAACAGCGCAATCTGCCACTCGAAGCTGTCCATACTGGCAAACTGACTAAAGTCGCTAAAGGGAGCCATTACGAAAATACCTAAGCCATAGATCACTAAAAGCACGTTCGCGGGCGATAAACGATTGAGTAATGATTTTTGCAACAAGGCATAGCTAGTCCACGACAACGCCGAGAACTGGATAATCATTACCCCAATCCAAACCTGATGATTATTGGCACCAGATAAATCCAAATACGGATGGAAAAACATCAACATGCCTAAGGCTAGTGTCGCAAAACAACTGAGCTGCACCGCATTCAGCCGTTCCTTAAAAAACAGCACACCACCGAAGGCGAGGAAAAAGGGCGAAGTCTGGAAATTCAGCTGGGCAGCACCCGGCGCGAGATAATCGAGAGAGTAAACAAAAGACACATAATTGAGCATCAAAAACACGCCCGCAAGCACTAGCCGTAACCAGACTTTGGCATCGATCGCCGCAAATTGCTTAAGGCTACCCGCGCTCCATTGGATCAGTATGCTGACCACCAGCGCGACTAAAAAACGAAACCACGTCAGGGTGACAGGATCGATAAAAGCCCCCGAAAGCTTCAAAGCTATGGGTAACATGCCCCAAAATACAATCGCAACTGAGATGAAGAGCAGCCCGAGTTGAGCATGATTATTTGCCTGAGGGGCGTTATGGCTAAGGTTCACGGAGATGTCCAGTAGAGACCGCAAAATGGAGCGTCATTCTGGCATTGAGTCAGCACAATATCTAGCAGCACATAATGGAAACATTCGCGTTTAAATGGATACTTTAGCTGACACTTATGTGGGGCAAGTATCAGCATCTTACGATGATTGGAATATTGGCCGTACTCTTGATTCACTTGCAGCAGATTTACCCAGAAAGCCAACATTGGCATTTCCAGCGATGGCAATAACCGAGTATATTTGGCCGATAAAATGGCTTCTCTGCCACTGTTTCTACGCCACGTCTTTCTAGGCTCACTCTTTAAATAGGAAAGTTAATGTCATCTACCGCCCCGCTCGAACCAGTTCAAATGCAGATTCATGCCGCAGCGAAGGAACTCGCCGAGCGCCGCGCCGCAGGCACCAGCGGCGATTTACTGCTCCCAGAGCTGAGGCCAACCAGCTTCGAACAGGCCTTCGCCATTCAGCAAAGCGTGGCTGCCATCTATAAGGCTAACAACAATCCTATAGCAGCGTGGAAATGCCTATTACCCTCGGCGGAAAAAACCGTCGTAGCGCCTATTTATCAAGCTGATGTATATCAACAATCTGCCACTTGTCCACTCTATCCGTCGACTAAAGGGCTGGCCCGCGTCGAACCTGAACTCGCCTTCGAGATTGCTCGCGATTTACCACCAAGAGCCACACCTTACACAGAGGCTGAAATCGACGCGGCCTTAGGTAACACACGCTTAGCCTTGGAATTGATCAAAAGCCGCTACCACACACCCAGTGAAGCGACGCATTTTGATGCCCTCGCCGATGGCTTAGTCAATCAAGGATTGTGGTTAGGCCCAGTACTTAATCCGCAAAAAGATTTAGAAACCAGCCATTTCGAACTCAGCGTTAATATTGCCAATGGCGAGCAGCTGCAAAATGAAACACTGCAAAAATCCGCCATTCATCCCAATGGTTTCCCTAAGGTGGGACTCTATTGGTTAGTTAACTTTTTATCCGCCCAAGGCATTGACCTAACTCAAGGGCAATATGTGATCACAGGTTCCTACGCTGGCGTCCTCGACCTGCCATTGGCGCAGGTTTGTGACTTTGAATACGGCGCACTCGGGCAATTTGCCATAACGTTCACAGCTAAGTAATTGCGGCGAGTAAAAGCACTTGCGGCTATTCGAACTCATAACGGCTAGTAAAGCGACAAGACACTGATAAATAAGCGAACTCGGTTTAAACTGGGCTCGCTTATTTTTAATCTCAGCTCTCAATTATCAATTCCCAGTTATCAGCACTCCCCAGCATTATTAACAAAAGCCAAACCGACTTGTCCCATAATGCACATCTATGTATCATCTAAATTCATCAATAATAAGGATATATAGAATGTCGCACGGAAAAATGTTGCCCATCGCCTGTCTTCTTGCCCTCACTTTAGGCACATCTCTTAGCGTGCACGCCTCAGAAAATAGCTTTACCAAAGCCTATAGTGACTATCAAGCCGCCGTAGAAAAAGGCGATGCAGCTAAGATTGAAGCGAGCGCAAAAATCGCTTATCAACTCGGCGAAGCTCAATATGCCAAAGACAGTGTCGACTTAGCTAATCTCGCCTTGAATTGGGCCAGCGCGATAGAAAAGCAAGTCGCCCCTTACCCATTTACAGAAAAGAATTTGCCCAAAACGGCTAAGGCGAATGAGTTGTATCAGCTCGCTCTGGCTAACTATAAAGTTCATTATGACAAACAAGCGCTTGAGCTTATCGATCCCTTACTTGGCGCTGCGCAAACCGCCGTCGAAGCCAAAGATGCGAAAGAGGATTTGCTTACTGCAATCGCAATTGCTGAAAAGTCCGATAAAAAGAAACTGATCGCCGATGTAAAAATGGCAGCCTTTAACCGCTTATCCAATACTGAGCTATACACGAGAAGCGTAAGACGCTATGCCTTCGATGCCTATGATATTTATAAAGAGATTTTGCCAGAGAACGCCATAGACAGAGTCAAGGCAACCTTTACTGTTGGAGCCGTTGAATTTGCAGACAAACACGATGGTAAAGCCGAACCTTTACTGCTGGAAGTGGTTAAACAATTCGACGCACTCAATTTCAGTCACCCCTATGCCTTGAGTGCCCATGCGTATTTAGTCGAACTGTATGAGCGCCAGGGAAAGCGTGACGCATCCACCGCTCACTGTATTGCTATCGGCAAAATGCGTCCTTGGGCCGACACGCAGGAACAACAACCTATTTTCCGTACCGTACCAGACTATCCAATGTCCTATGCACAGCGAGGTAAAAGTGGCTGGGTTCAGCTTAAATTTACTATCGATGAGCATGGCTTCGTCAAAAATCCTGAAATTTTAGCTTCTAAGGGTGGTGCTTTATTTGAAAAAGAGAGTATTGAAACCTTAGAGAAATGGCGTTACGCACCCAAGTTTGAAAATGGTATAGCCGTGGAAGCACAAACTAGCGTGCAACTGGATTACACCATAAATCGATAGCTCATTACTTCAGCCCGCTATTTCACCTCATAACCTAGCCCATCGCTCACACTCGATGGGCTTTTTTCATCCTGCGTTGTAATCTGCCCCTGACTTAAACTCTGCTTGAGTTGGCTAAGACAGGTTTGGCAAATACACGCATTGGCAGACGGTAAAATGGGGCTGATTGCACCTTGTAGCGAATCTGATGCTTGCCCTTGCAACACCGCCAAAGGCGGGAACATCTGCTGCGCACACCAACAATCCTCAATACCCTTACCAACAATCACCGCACATTGATTCGCGCCTTGGCACAAAGGGCAAATTTGCGCAGTTTCTAACTTAGGTTGTTCCGATGGCTGAGACACGGTAATCCTTATTGCAAGATAGGTTGTTATAGCGCGGAGATCATAATAGATTTTTGCAACTCAGGCTGAGTTGTTTCCCACCAAAGCAAAGCTGCTGAGTTATGCAGCATTAATTGCCATTGTTTTCCCAGTGACACGCCTGCTTATGATTTAAAAAGAAGTGTTAATAATGTCCTAGGCATTATAGTGATATTCTCTATGCCACTATCGGTCAGATACAATAAAGTATCCTTTCTGATTTGCTAAAAGATTAAGTACTTGTATTCCAGTGACACGCCATAAACTCATCCCTGAGGGCTCGACGGCGGCATCCTTGCCGCCAACGGTCACTTCCATGCAAGTACTTAATCTCGTTAATTCCCGAGTATACCTGTCACTAAATTTAACGATGGA
>NZ_VXCT01000169.1:0-705 GCF_052850535.1 Shewanella sp. 1180_01 | reverse complement strand
GAGTGCTAAGTCGGTTTTCAATGCGTTTTTCAAAGCGTATCCGGCCCATCGCAAAGGCGGGTCGGATTCGGCTGCGTGGAAAGCGTGGAAGGGTGAAAAGCTGACCGACGCCGATTGCGTGTTGGCGGTGACGTGGTTGAAGGAGGCTGCGGCGCTGGATACGAGTTGGGGCTTTAGCGCGAACGGCCAGTTTGTGCTCGGCATTACCAAGTTTATCCGCGAACGCCACTGGTTAACGCCGTTGCCAAGACCGATGGCCACTGCGGTTGGGCAAGTGGATTGGAGCTACGCGGTGTATGACCCTGAGGACCCCTTGATATGACGGCCAACCAAAATACGAGCATGAAATCACTGCAGACCTTAATCCGCCAGCCGCTGGTTGGGCAGGGGCGTGTGAGCCAACCTGAGCCGACGGCAATGGACATGGCGATTGTGGACAGCGTGTTTAGCAAGTTGCGGGTGTTGTTTCCGGTGAGTGCACCGCGGCCTGAGGACGAAGCGACCCACAAAGCCGAGTGGCTTAAAACCTTGGCCGCGCAGGGGATTGCGAGCCGCGAGCAAGTGCAAGCGGGGCTGAATCGCGCCAGACGCGAGCAGGGCGATAGGCAGTTTTGGCCGACACCACGCCAGTTTGCGCTTTGGTGCCAACCCACGGCCTGTGATTTGGGATTGCCCAAGTTAGAGGCGGCGTTTAAGGAGGCAACG
>NZ_VXCT01000168.1:0-752 GCF_052850535.1 Shewanella sp. 1180_01 | reverse complement strand
TGTAATAACCAATGATATAATCGGTCACATCTTGTTTAGCTTCAGTAAAACTTTTGTAGCCTTGTATTGGGATCCATTCCGTTTTTAAACTCCTGAAAAACCGCTCCATTGGTGCATTATCCCAGCAGTTACCGCGACGACTCATGCTCTGGATTATTTGATATTTCCACAGCCGCTGACGGTATTTAAGGCTGGTATAATGGCTACCTTGATCTGAATGAAATATCAGGTTTTTTGGCTCTCCTCGTGATTCAAATGCCATTTCTAACGCCTTCACCGTTAACTCAGTATCCGGTGAAAGTGACATCGACCAACCGATCGCTTTTCTCGAAAATAAGTCCAGCACAACCGCTAAATAACACCAACGATTACCCGCCCAAATATACGTCACATCACCACACCAAATGGTGTTAGGTTCGACAACTGCAAATTGTCGTTTGAGTGCATTAGGGATAGTCACATGCTCATTTTCAGCCTTTTTATAGCGGTGTTTGAGGTGTTGGCAACTCACTAGTCCAAGCTTTTTCATTAACCGAGTAGCCTGATAACGACTTAACGCAAAGCCACGTTCAGAGGCGATAGTCGCAATACTCCTAGCCCCCGCAGACTCCCGGCTTTCAGCATGTATTGCTTTGATTTCACATTCTAAAAGCCGCTGCTCAGGTGTCGCCACAACTTCACGGCTCACCCAATAGCGATAGCTACTCCGGTTCACATTAAATACATGGCATAACACTGAAATAGGATATTTT
>NZ_VXCT01000167.1:0-766 GCF_052850535.1 Shewanella sp. 1180_01 | reverse complement strand
TAAATACCCTATTTCAGTGTTATGTCACGTATTCAACGTGAACCGAAGTAGCTACCGTTATTGGGCAAGCTGTGAGCTTGTGGTGACGCCTGAGCAGCGGCGTTTAGAATGTGAAATCAAAGCGATACATGCTGAAAGTAAGGAGTCTGCGGGTGCGCGAAGTATAGCCACCATCGCTTCTGAACGTGGCTTTACGTTAAGCCGTTATCGGGCGACTCGGTTAATGAAAAAGCTTGGCTTAGTGAGTTGCCAACAATCCAAGCATCGCTATAAGAAGGCTGAAAATGAACATGTGACCATCCCAAATGTACTCAAACGACAATTTGCAGTTGTCGAACCAAACACCGTTTGGTGTGGCGATGTGACGTATATTTGGGCGGGTAATCGTTGGTGTTATTTAGCGGTTGTGCTGGATTTATTTTCGAGAAAAGCCATCGGTTGGGCGATGTCATTTTCACCGGATACTGAGTTAACGGTGAAGGCCTTAGATATGGCCTTTGAATCTCGTGGGAAGCCTAAAAACTTGATATTTCATTCAGATCAAGGCTGCCATTATACCAGCCTGAAATACCGTCAGCGGCTGTGGAAATATCAAATCAGCCAGAGCATGAGCCGTCGCGGTAACTGCTGGGATAATGCGCCAATGGAAAGGTTTTTCAGAAGTTTAAAAACGGAATGGCTCCCGATACAAGGCTACAAGAGTTTTAGCGAAGCTAAACAAGATGTGACCGATTACATCATTGGTTATTACTGTGAAGTTAGGCCA
>NZ_VXCT01000166.1:0-772 GCF_052850535.1 Shewanella sp. 1180_01 | reverse complement strand
TCATTAGCTCTTAAAATGAGTTCATTTTGTTAGCTGCTCATCAGTACCCGATCACTACATCGGATAGACGCCTATCGGCGTTTCGCAAAAGGTGGCGGGGTTGCCCCCGCCTAATTTCTCAGTCATGGTTAAGGCGCCAACCAATAATCACAACGGAGAAAAAAATGCTGACCGAAAATGATCATGAAACCATCATTCAAGTAATGTACGAGATGATGAATGAACAACTCACTCAGCCTTTAACAGGTCTACTGGATAGCCTTTACTTCAACCTCTTAAGCCAAAACGCGATTGAACCAGGATTACTAGAACGGCAGCTATCTAGTCTGATCGATTCACTTGAAGATCATCAGATAGGAAACATGGGGCATCGCTTGCTTGAACGTTACCGCTTGCTGTCACAAAAGGCTGAATCTGGCGCTTTACTTGAATTGTTTCAAAAAGCGCAAGATAGCGAGATAACGCCGAAGCCGACATGGTTTCAGGGCGTGATCCAAGGCGGATTAGAGGAACACGATTCATAACAATACTCCTTAGCTGCTCATCAGTACCCAGCCACTACGCTGGATAGACACTAGCGGCCTAGGCCGCCAGTGTTTCGCTGGGTCTTGGGCTCTAGCCCGCTGTTGCTAGTAGCCCTAAGTTGTTGAGTGACTTTTCCATAAAGAAACCGATCACAGCGCGGCGTTCGCCCGCAAACTCTTGGCTTAACTCCTTGAGCGCATTGAGCAGCGCGGCGCACATCATCAAACAGTAATGCGGCCTTTCAGCA
>NZ_VXCT01000165.1:0-779 GCF_052850535.1 Shewanella sp. 1180_01 | reverse complement strand
TTGTCATACCTTGTTGATATTGCTCGATAGTGTTTAATTCTTCCAAAAGCATTCTCCACTAAATGTCGATACCGATATAAGCACCAATCGACTCTTTCTTGAGGTGTATTCTTATAGCGGCGCCTCGGAATAACAGATTTCCCGCCTTTGTTTGCGATAAGTTCACGAAAAGCATCGCTGTCATAACCTTTATCTGCAATGACGGTATCAACCTGCTTCAGGTGCTCAATTAAGCTGGGGGCGTGTGTAATATCGTGTTTTTGGCCTTCTGATAATTCGAAATAAATCGGTAATCCTCCGCTGTCGACGGCTAAGTGAATTTTGGTTGAATTACCACCTCGACTTTTACCAATACTCTCATTATTTAGCGTCGCTGCACCTGCACTGTGCTGGTGAGCCCGCACTATCGAGCCATCAATAAAGACCCATTCTATATCAGCAAGGTTGGCTAAGGCCTTGAATAAATGTGCTAGAACGCCTTTCTTAGACCATAAATGAAACCGTCTAAAGACCGTGCTCCAATGACCGAACTCTTTAGGTAAATCTCGCCAAGGGATACCTGTTCTAAGGCGGTAAAGAATACCTTCGAATGTTTGTCTATGTTCAGGTTTGTCATAAACACGGCCTGTGCTTTTCATTAAATGAAATAGCTTTTCCCAGCGTGCATCGGTTAGCATAAGTCTTGGCATGGCTTGAGGTTATGGTTACTTTTGGCGAAGCAAATTATAACGTCTTGCCATGCTGTCTAAAAATCACTCTCGAAAGATCAACAGACCCTA
>NZ_VXCT01000164.1:0-795 GCF_052850535.1 Shewanella sp. 1180_01 | reverse complement strand
CATAACCTATATATTTCATTCTCTGCCCCACAGCTACACTAAGCAACCGTCACTGTTGTAAACACGAATTGATCTACTGTCGTAGGATAAAAAACATAACATCTTAGTATTTATGTGCTGCGCTGTTCGCAGGGCATAAATCGCTTGTTGGAATTGGCCGCTGCCACTTTCATGTCAATTGGTATAAATGATGCTATAGGAACTTGCTTTTTTGCGGTAGCGGTTTTTTATACTGTTTCTAACGCGAAATGGAGCAGAAGTGGGCTAAAGTTGCTTGTCGGATCTCATTGCATCGTGATTTGAATATTAACAGGTTAAGTCCAGACTAATCCAGTTCAATAGTGTGTTGTTCTTAGACCACTATTTTCACCTGCAGACGCGTCACCCGATCACCTTACGCTTCATGCTCAGTCGTCGGCTTTGCCCAATCCTAATGTACATCATGAGCTATGCGCAGTTATACGCTAATGCCGGTGGTCGATAATGGCACGTACCTAAGCGTGTTGTTCCGCTTGGTCCTATGATCTAGCCGTGTGTTTACCTGCAGATGTTTTAGTCGTTCAGGCATTTACTCATGTCTGTGGGTGAAGCCGGCATAAATAGGGCTGATATAGGCGTGTTGTGCGACGATGACAAGTGAGGATTCCGCCCATTTTCTTAGTCGTAGTTGTTATTGATATGTTGTATTTCGATAGGGGTATTACACCATTAGGGTTCAACAGTACTTCGATGCGGCCTAGATAATCCCTAGATCCCCTCAAAAAGTTGGGAGCACTCAAACCCATGCAGCAGTAA
>NZ_VXCT01000163.1:0-854 GCF_052850535.1 Shewanella sp. 1180_01 | reverse complement strand
CCAGAATTCAGATAATAACTGCGACACTCTTAATTGAGGTATAGAAGAAGCCAGCTGCTGAAAGTGGTAGGCTTTATCTCGCCAAAGAAAAAAGAGTATCACTATGAGTTATCAGCAGTTGACTGAGGGAAGAAGATATCAGATTTCAGCCCTTTTGGAACGAGGTATTTCTATATCAGACATTGCCAATACTGTTAAATGTCATCGTTCAACCGTTTATCGAGAATTGAAGCGTGGTTGTAATAATTCGCAGTATTCACCTGTGATAGCGCACCAGTTAGCAGTGATGAAACGACGGTATGCAGCCAAATATCGAATACCACAACATCGTATCGATTTTATTGAAGTTTTGCTCACCAATGACTGGAGCCCGGAGCAAATATCGAACGTGCTAACCCATATCGGTGCCAATGTAAGTCATGAATGGATTTATCGTTTTATTGCATTGGATAAGAGGCAAGGTGGCAAGCTATACCGTCACTTGCGTCAGGGCCATAAAAGGTATCGACGAGGTAAAAAAGAACGCGACCCCGTCATTAAGAATGCAGTTTCTATAGATGAAAGACCAGAGATTGTTGATAACCGCGAGCGTTTTGGTGACTGGGAAATTGATACTGTTTTGGGTAAGCATGGAACTGGAGCAATAGTGACAATCTTAGAGCGAGAAACACGTTTCTACCTAGCCAAGAAAGTGCCGTCAAAATCAGCAGAAGATGTCACTAGAGCAACAATAGATTTATTAATGCCCTATAAGCAGTTCGTTCACACAATAACGGCTGACAATGGTCGAGAATTTGCCGGCCATCAAGATATAGCAAAGGCATTAGATACAGATGTGTACTTCGCCCACCCAT
>NZ_VXCT01000162.1:0-892 GCF_052850535.1 Shewanella sp. 1180_01 | reverse complement strand
GCGTTCAACTATTTAAAACGATCGGCATTATCAGCAATGACTGGCTTTTTATTGAAAAGATGACTCGTCCTGAATAGCGTTGACACGTTTCAAACTCATTTTGGAGAGTATATTTATTGGTACAGCGTGAACTAAAACTGTAGCCGCAGATCTGATCGTCATCGCCTATCAACTTACCCATCAACCGTGTCAAAACCTCGCTATAAAACAACCAACTGGAAGCAATACAACCAAGCCTTAATCAACCGCGGTTCACTTACCTTTTGGATTGATGAGGATGCAATTACTAAGTGGAAAGCCAAGGTCGAGCAGCCCAAGAAAGGTCGCCCTCGAGTGTTTAGCGACTTAGCCATTACCACTGCGTTGATGGTTAAGCGTATTTTCTCTATGCCACTGAGAGCCTTACAGGGCTTCATCAATTCGGTGTTTAAACTGGGTGACATCCCATGATCTTGCCCGCATTACACCTGTATCAGTAAACGCGCGAAAACGGTCAATATTGCTTTTAAAACCAAGACTCACGGCGCCATTGAGCACTTAGCTATCGACTCGACAGGCTTGAAGGTCTATGGCGAAGGTGAGTGGAAAGTGAAGAAACATGGCACAGATGGAAAGCGCCGAGTGTGGCGTAAACTGCATATTGCCGTAGATACACATAGCCATGAAATTATTGCCGCAGAACTCAGTTTATCAGGTGTCACAGACGCTGAAGTTATGCCCATTTACTTAAGCAAACCCATCGAAAAATCCGCAATATCTCGGGTGATGAAACCAACTGTGTAGCTTGATATTTGAACAATAATGAGAGTTTTGTTTGCTAACTCGATTTAGGAAACAAAGCCAGTCCACAGCTGTATTCCTCTTGGTTTTTTTACAGATTCAAGAGTGCAAT
>NZ_VXCT01000161.1:0-916 GCF_052850535.1 Shewanella sp. 1180_01 | reverse complement strand
GAATTTGCTGCCACGATGGGGGTCAGTTTAGACACAATTAAAAGCTGGGAAGGTAAACGCCGCAACCCAGCAGGATTAGCAGCCAAAGTGCTTGCGACGATTCAAGAAGATCCTAAAATCTACGCAGCACTTGCCGCTCACTAATATTATTCAAAGGCCCTTCTGGGGCCTTTGAATTTCCCCCTATGTGAATCGCTCTAGGACAGTCTGATTCATGTTGGCCTTAAAACAGACCCATTTCGCCCTGTATCTTCCTTCCAACGGGGCTTTTTTGCCCTTGAGTGAATCAAATCTCTGGAGAACTGATTCACGCCTCCTTTAAAGGCGCTTTTCTGCTGTTGAATACAGAGCTAATCGTGCACGCTTGCCTACGGTCACTACAAACACGGTAATGCGTTCATCTTGTACGTGATATACAAGCAATAACCTGATGTGCGCAACTTGATTTTGAAACAGTCAGGGAGATCTCTAAGTTTGTTGGCTACGATAAGAGGATGTAGAAGGATCTCGGCCAGTTTCTTTTTTAACTGCTGCCTGATGGGACTTTGAGCTTCTTCCATTCCTTTAGTGCGCGGGGATCAAACTCTAACTTATAGATCATCGAGCGAAACCTCGATCCCCTTTCGAGAGCTCGCTAAACGTTCTTTAACCAAGGTGATCAAGACTTCATTCTCTGCTGTTAGCAGTACGGGCTTAAATGGCAAAGCGCCATTTGTGGCGACATATTCAAGCATTTGCCGCAATGCCTCAGAAGGACTTACGCCTAACTTTTCCAACGCTGAAAAAGCGCGCTCTTTAAGCTCGTCATCAATGCGAATATTAATAGTCCCCATACTCACCTTAATGTGTAATGACGTTTGTACGTACAATATAGTAAAGCGGTACACTAAAGAGTGCTTTGCAGATGTAGAGATCG
>NZ_VXCT01000160.1:0-947 GCF_052850535.1 Shewanella sp. 1180_01 | reverse complement strand
ACATCAGCACAAACAGCATGGCCACCGGTCTTGCAGCATTTCGCAATGCGCTGAATAACGGGCCCACGTCCGACTCGCTTAACTGCGTGCCCACCAAAGGCGGCATCTTCAAGCTCATTTGCACCCGATACCCCGCCAAGCTATTGGTGTCTAACACCCGTAAATCGGCCGCAACCGATAACGCCCGCTTTAACACCTTCACCGCGGCTTTGATGTAATTGGCCGAGTAGCCCTGCGCCAACATGGGTTTGATTAAATAACTGTCCACTGCGATAAAGTTCAGCTCATTGAGTGGTAACTCAGCAAAGCAGCCACTGAGATGTTTACTCACTAACGATTTACAGTTACTGCGCCAGCTGTTGCTTAAGGTGCGGTTGCATTCCACATGGGTGACAAACCACGCCAGCAATTGCGCGACCGTGGTAAACTCGTTGCTGATTACCGCTTGGCCCATGCTGCGTTTGGCGAGCAAGCTAGGTAACTCGGCTAAAAAGGTCTTCAAGCACATCACTGGCCACACGCCCTGCTTTTGCCACACGGTTTTGCCCGCTTCGTTCATCACTAAATACACTGAGGCTTGGCGTCTATCGGTTGAGGCCCGTAACCGCACCGCCGGAAACTGCGTGTCCCGAAAGTCCCGCGTTATCCCTGCCCGCAACCAACGGCGCAATACTGCATCGTTTAACTTGCCTTGCTCCACGCCTGTGGCTGTCATCACCTGTGCCATCTAGCCCTCCAACCGATATTCAAAGGTGTGATGGGTACCCGAGCGTATGCGCTTCACTCGCTGGTTAATCGGCATATCCCGAAACCGCGCACTTAAGGCTGTCTCGCTGTCGTGAACCCCAAAACGGTTAAAGCTCTCTTGCTGGATTTCAAACAGGGTCCAAAACCGTTTACCTGTGATGATGCGCATCAAGCGTTCGCGCTGTGTCAGTGGTTTAGTT
>NZ_VXCT01000016.1:0-83636 GCF_052850535.1 Shewanella sp. 1180_01 | reverse complement strand
TCATAATTTTTAACGCTATCTATGACGTTGATTATAAATGATTATTTTCCATGTTTTCTCAGAACCTCAAAAAATAGGTGTGCTCGGATATACCAACTTCAATAGATCGATTTTGTGATCCTTTGATCCTTGTTGAATGAGACCGATACCAGACTGAGATATGCGATGAACTCTGGGTTAGTTCTATTACGATGCTCATGATATTTTGCACTTTCAGTTAGTGCAGTACCGAAATGACTTTCGTCATCTCGGCTGTAATACATTCTTCATTAGAAGCTTGGGTAAAGAAAAATAATAGGTTGGACATCTTTAATTCAGAATTTTTAATGCACAAAGCAATTCTTACTTTAAGGCAAGCGGTTGATCAAATTCGAAGATGTGAGTTGGCTGCCAAACTGATTGGTTTCGGTGCGAAACGATAACCAGTGTGCAGCTTTGTTCGCAAATAGCTTTGGCAACGCGCTTTTCCGTCTCTTCATCCAATGCCGAGGTGGCCTCATCCATTATCAGAATCGATGCATTTTTGATAAGCGCGCGTGCTAAGGCAAGCCTTTGGCGTTCTCCTCCCGATAATCCTGCACCTTGCAATCCGACTTCTTGGTAAATGCCCAGTGCTGATCTGTCTAATACTTCATCCAGTGCCATTTGGCGTGCAATTTTATCTACGGCTTGATCGTCGGCATCAGGGTTACCAATACGAATATTACTGGCAATGGTACCTGTAAAGATGAGTGGATCCTGCGGCACATAGGCGAAAAAGCGGGCAAGTTCAGCAGCAGGGATTGAAGTGAGTGGTACCTTGCCCAAAGTAATCAGACCTAAGGTGGGATCATCAAAGCGCATCAATAGCTTAAGTAAGGTTGTTTTTCCTGAACCGCTCGGGCCGCAAATCAGTACGCGTTCACCTGGTTCGATAGTGGCATTGATATTTTGCACCGCAGGGGGAAATGTTACGTTATTCAGTTCGATTGTATGATTGTGCGGTGTCTTTTGTTGCGCTTGGCTTGGCTCTTTGAGCGTTGGCGCATTAGTCGTTTGTCGATAGTGTTTAATAGCCGCTAATTGATCATTAATGCCTATTGCCGCCACGGCGAGAGTCTCAAGTGGCGCTGATGCGCGCATGGTCAACATCAAGACAGCGAGCAGCATTGTCGTATTGTTTACGCCTGATAACACGAGATAGAGAGCCATGCCGGCAATAGGTAAAAAGCTGGCGATAGCCGACAGTAATGTTGCTATAGCGGCGGCGCGATTAGTTCGACCCAGTGCGATTTCTTGCGCCTGCCAGTTTTGCTCTAAACGCTCGGTCGCACGATTGTATCCCGCTGCTGTACGGAGTAATTCTACGTGATCTATAAGTTCAAGAGTGGATTGATTCGTTGCCAGTTCAGCGTTGTTTCGGTCCATATCTGCGCGGGCAAGGGCCCGTTGCGCCATACTCTGAATCACAAATGATATGAGCAACAAGCTAGCCAACATCATTACCAGTGGTATGCCACCGATCAATCCGATGCCGAAAGTAATGCAGAGCGGAATAAGCGGTGCATGAATAAAGACCTGAAATTGATGTGCCGGAATACTCATAAAGCCAGGAATACTCCGAGAGACGGTTTCTATGAGTAGTGTCCTGACACTGGCTGTAAACCAAGAGAGCTTAGCTTGTTGCATAGTCGCGCCTAGGGCACTGTAGAGCGCATTAGCTAGCCTTGCGCCAGCCCAAAAACCAGAACGCGAAGCCAGTATTGTGGTGAGTATGGTTATCGCGGCAATGAATAGCACTATTTGTGGTGATTGCTGCTCAATAATGGCTAAAGCCAGTTGAATGTAGCATGCCGCTTCCAATATGGCCGCCACAGCCCAACCGCAGGCAACAGGTATTAAGTGTTTTATGGCGGCGTAATCTTGGGGACGATTTATCATTGGCCTTCTCCTTCCCTGTGATGCTTTAGTGCGAGCTTGTCATCCGCCAGCTCAGAAAGCGTTAAGTCATGGGTAATCATCACGATCGTTTTGTGGTTTGTTTTTGCGTGATGGCTTAGCGCTTTGAACACGTTAAATGCCGTTTCGCTGTCTAGGGCCGATGTGGGTTCATCAAGCAATATCACGCGAGCGGGAGTAAGAAACACACGGGCAAGATTAACCCGTTGTATTTCGCCACCAGACAAGGTGCTTGCATGAGTAGTTAAGGATTTATCCAATTGAGCGCAGTGTAATGCCACTAAGTAATCTTCATCCGTGGCATCAGGTGCGGTGAGCGCGAGATTGTCGGCGATGGAGGTTGCCAGTAGTCCCGCACTTTGCGGTAATAGCATGATCGCGCGATTAATTGAGGCTTCATCCAACTTATTGAGTGCAATACCAGCGAGTCGAATATCTCCGGTATTTAGCGGCTCCATGCCAGCTAATAAGCGCAGCAATGTGGATTTGCCAACACCGCTGATCCCTGTCACTGCCGTGATTCTGCCAGATCTAAATTGATAGTTAATTGGCACTGTTTTACTGCTTGTAGACAGTGAAGGCACGACATCGGTGAGAGTGAGCGGCATAGGTGTATTAAGCTCAATATTACCGCTACCAACAGGGACTCTCGACTGCTCAAGAAAATCCGTTAGTCGCTGAGCAGCAGCGCGGCCCGTGGCAAGATAATCGAGCCCATGCCCAAGCTTTAGGGCTGGCGTGACTATGGCCAGACTGAAGAACAAGGCTGCAGCAAGCTTTTCTGGGGGCCATTCATACCCGATGGCATAGACAATCGCAAAAGTGCAAACAGCCTGTAGTAGTGATGTGGCCACTGCGACTGAAGTGGATACCTTGCTTACCCGCTCAATAATCTCCTCAATAAAATGCTTAGTTGCCTTTTGGTAGTCGGCTATTGCGCCAGTTTGATCGCCATAAATTCTAAATACTGGTGCACCACGCGAGTAATCATCCACTGCAGCAGTGATATTTCCCATCACATTAACTCGTGCTTCACCCTGTTTAGCAGCAAGCCTTGGTACCACCACCAAATAGAAAAGCGCGGCGACGAGGCCTGGGATAAGGGCAAGTAATGACACTGGGCCCGCGCTTAAGATCAGCAAACCGATAGTAATGGCAGGGACAATGATAAAGGTCGCTAATTCTGAGGGTAAATGCGCGATCATATGATGCAATGACGCTATATCATCGACCATTAATCGCTTTAACTTTTCGCCCTTATATTTTGCCAAAGTACTTGGTGGCAGCCTAACAAGATGCGCTGCAACATCACGCTTTAATCTTCCAGAAAATTGCGCCTCAGCATTGTGATTAATCCAAGAGGCGCTACCAGAAAGCAGTGCCGACAATATCCAAAATATGAGCGCACCCGCTAACCAAAATGAATGATGCCCAGCAATAAGCTGTATTACGCACCAGAGTGCGCTTAGTGCCATCACGCCGGTACCAGCCGCTAGTAATGTTCCGATAGTGAGTGCGGGAATCATCGGACGTAGGGCGAAGGCTAATTTTGAAGTGGGACTGAAAAGTCGCTGCATTTTAATGTTCACCTAAAAAATCGAAGTGGAACAGGCTGGGCTTCGGTCTGGAAAGTGTGATTAACACAAGGCCAATGAAGCGATGAAGTCTTGATATCACTGAGTAAAAAATAGTCTGAGTGCCAGAGTTTATGGGCAAATGAACATCCACGAGCCAAATTCCTTGTTTCATAAAAATTGAACCGCCATGAGATGGCGACCATATTAAGCGGTCATTTTTATTTATCAACATGGTGTTGATAAATATTTTGAACGGCGATAATATAATTGATAAGCATTCTCATTGGTAATAAATCTTTCGTATAAGGAGTTATTAAACATGCCCCGATTTGGTAAGTTTTACCCACAATCAAAGTGGGTTATCGGTTCTCTTGCGCTGGGGCTTAGCGCTATTTCCGGCTCAACTATTGCTGACAGTGGAGCTGCTCCAGATAAGCAATCCAAGCAACAAGATGCAGCGGGAAACATTGAAGTCATTACAGTTTACGGTCAGAAAATCGAGCGAACGTTGAAAGAAACTGCGAGTTCAGTGACGGTCATCACTGAAGAACAGTTGAGGAAAAATGCGGACCAATCAACGATTTCAGAAATTCTCGGCGGTACACCAAATTTAATTTATGCCGGAAATACCGATGCGCCCATTATCCGCGGCACGGATACCAAAGGGCCTGTAGCAGCGGGTAATGCCTATTTATCTAAGCCTGTACCCGGAGCAACTATCAGTGTTGATGGTAAATATCTGAGCCCCGCAGAACTGGATTTAGGCGCCGCAGGCGTGTGGGATGTGTCGTCTATTGAAGTCTATCGTGGTCCGCAAACGACCAGTCAAGGAGCCAACAGTATTGCTGGCGCCGTAGTCATTCATACCCATAACCCCACTTATACGCCAGAATTTGCAGCGCAAGCACTTTATGGCAGTCGGGATAAGAAGCGCTTTTCGGTCATGGCGTCCGGTGCGCTAAGTAATGACTTTGCCGCAAGAATTAGCGCAGATTACAGCGCTAGAGATACCTTTGTTGATTACGTTAATCCAGAATTTACAGCCCATGATTTGGATTTTGAGTTTAAAAACCAAAATCTACGGGCGAAGTTACTATGGGAACCCGAAAAATACAGCAACTTTTCCGCCATGCTCACTTATTCCTCCACTGAGGCTAAACGTCCCAGAAATGAGGTGGTATCAGAACCCTATGATGACTTAGAAAATCGTTCAATTTTTCAGGACAATCAAGAAGTCAGTAATCATGTCGGGATTTTTGATCTTGAATATGTGTTCGACAATGGTATGAAGTTGCATAACCAACTGCAGTACTCAGAAGGGCAGTTTGATTATCGATTTGCAGCACCTTATCAAGGGATCGCAAAACGAGATAATGAAAACTTTTCGAATGATATAAGGCTGAACTTTGGTGACAAGAGTTCAGAGTTTAGTGGGGTTGCCGGTGTCTTCTACTGGGACGATAAAACGAATAACAAGTTGAACAACGTATTTGGTAATGCCGACGCCGATCTGAGGCATACCAGTTTTGCCCCCTACGGTGAAGTCATATGGCGCTTCTCGCCTAAGTGGGCATTCACCAGCGCACTTCGTTATCAGTCTGATGAAATTAGCCACGATGGTATTGCCAGCTACATCCCAGGTGTGCGCCATCAATATGAAGAGACGTTTACGGCGTTATTACCTAAGGTTGCCCTGTCCTATGATCTGACTGATAACGTCCTAATCGGCGCTATGATCAGTGAAGGCAATATTCCTGGTGGTACAGGCATTAACTTCCGCGGTGGCGAATATTATACATTCGATGCCGAGTCGGCATGGAACTATGAACTTTTTACCCGTATCGATCTGCTTGAACAACGCTTGATCATAAATAGCAATCTCTTTTACACCCGCTTTAAAGATTCACAACGTTCAGTTACTGACTACCTAGATGGACGACCCTTTGGTTCTGTCATTATTAATGCCGATGAAGCGCAGAGCTATGGCATTGAATTAGATTGGAACTTTAAAGTTGCCGATAGTTTTAGCTTATATGGTGGGCTGGGTTTACTTGAAACTGAGATAAGTGAATTTAATGACTACCGTGGCGAGGAGTTTGTCGGCAACGAGTTTAGTAAAGCGCCAGGATATATGTTCAATCTTGGGTTTGACTATGCGATCACAGACGCCTTTAAAGTGAGCGGTGATGTGCGTCATACGGATGGATACTTTTCAACGGATACCAATGAGCCTGAGTTAAGAGTGGGGTCTTACACAACGGTAAACCTGAATTCTTCCTATCAAATCAACCAATATTTTGAAGCCTTTGTTTATGCACGCAATTTACTGGATGAACGTGCTCCTGTGGCAAAAATGGCTGACAGAAGTACCGGAGGCGTGGATGCATATTTACTTGAACCACGAGAAATAGGCGTGGGCGTTAGGGCGAAGTTCTAGCGGCTAGCTTCTACCCGCTGTATTGGGTATTGCCATGCAGCGGGTAGCAAGAGCGGTTAGAATGGCATTTTTGCCTTGGAAACCTTATCGATATGACACAAGTACCGGATCAACCGACTCAAAAACGCCAGCGAGGCAGACCTAGCCGCATTTCCCGTGAGGCTATCGCTAGAGCCGCGTTGGAGATTGGAGTTGATCAAGCGACCATCCCAGCTATAGCGGCGCATTTAAAGGTCGATCATTCTTCACTCTACCATCACGTAGTAGGTCGGAATGATGTTATCTCCATTGCCGCAGAGCTTGCAATTAATGAGTTGGACTGGCGAGCGCCAGCAGCCACAGATTGGCGGAGTGAATTGATCATATTGACCGATGCCATTTGGACACTCTATGAGCGTCATCCTGGCCTCGCTGAATCTATCCATCAGGCCAGTGTTACACCGTCATCGGGTATACGTTCTTTTGCTGAATCGGTCGAAAAGCTGCAACAAAAAGGCTTCTCCCTTGATGAGGCAGTGCTTGCCGTTGATATCTTAGTTGACATGGTGGGGGAGTGTTTTTTGGGATGGTGGTCAACCACTAAACCAGAAGTCGATGGCCGAACGCGTAAAGAGCGAATTATCGCAATTTGGGAAGATGAAGCCACCAAGCTCCCTGATAAAGCTGAGCAGATAAATGCGATGGTAGACATCATGAAGGTCGGTGCCCGCAAATGGTGGGAGCGAAAACGTGACTTAGTGTTAGCGGGTATTGCCGTTACCCATGCTCAAAAGGCAGGGGGATCCGATAAGGTTCAAACATAGTGCATCGATATGAACATTTCATAGCGGCTGCAGATTAGTACAAGATTTATTGCGTATAGGAAGTATCAGTTTGTGAAGGTAGTTTATGCACTGACGTGCTTTTTTGTGCTTTGTTTCGCCTCACTGCTGCTAGGTGCAAAGTATGCCTCTGTGACGCAGATGCTGACGTTCTCGGATGATGTCTGGTTGGTGTTATCTGCAAGTCGTCTGCCACGGCTCTTTGCCTTGATTTGCTCAGGCGCAGGGCTCGCTGTCTGTGGTGTGATTTTGCAGCAGATTGTGCAAAACAAGTTTGTTGAACCTGCTACTTGTGGCGGGCTTGATGCCGCCAAACTAGGCATATTAATTTCAATCATTCATGCTCCAAGTATGGGTGTCACCGCCAGAATGTTAGGCGCTTTGGTTTTTTGCCTGCTTGCGAGCTTAGCCTTTATTCTGATTATTCGTGGTATTCGGTATAAGAGTCCGGTGCTCATTCCAATTATTGGGATTATGTTTGGCAGTGTACTCAGTGCGATAGCGGAACTCTATGCCTATCAAAACAATATGATGCAGAGTATGCAGGGATGGATGCTGGGTGATTTTTCAAAAATCGTGCAAGGTAACTACGAAATCATCTATCTGATCCTTCCCATAGTCATGCTGACCTACCTTTATGCGCAGCGCTTTACCATTGTAGGAATGGGCGAAGGCTTGGCTACCACACTAGGACTGAGTTATTTCAGTCTAGTTATCTTAGGGTTAGTACTGGTTTCCCTAACCATAGCCACCACAGTTATCACAGTCGGGAGTATTCCATTTATTGGTTTAATTATTCCTAACCTTGTCGCTATGCGTTACGGCGATAATTTAAAACGCACTTTGCCTATTATCGCCTTTGCTGGCGCAACGCTATTGATTATCTGTGACCTACTTGGTCGGCTTATTTTATATCCGTTTGAAATTCCTATAGGTCTAACGGCAAGCTGTTTAGGTGGGCTCATCTTTTTAGTTATCGTTTGGAAAATCAAATGAAAAACAGTGCATGGCATTTTTTGAGCTGGGGGCTGCTTGTAATATTAGCAGTCACATTTTTATTGATGGGCTCAGGTTTTGATTTTGACTATGTCATACCTAATCGATTGGTGCGTTTGGGTACAATTTGCCTTGGTGGTGTCTGTATTGCGTTTTCCTCGATACTGTTTCAGACCTTAGCTGGAAATCGCATTTTAACGCCATCTATCATGGGGTATGAAGGGGTTTACTTGATTTTGCAGGCACTGCTGATCCTTATCTTAGGGACGGGCAGCAGTATTTTGATCACCGCTAACAGTAATTTCTTTGTTTCAGTCGTAGTGATGTTGCTTTACTCAATGGCGATTCATCGTTGGCTATTTAGCGGAGATCGACATGATGTATTCTTCCTACTGCTTGTTGGCTTAGTACTCACTGTGGTGTTAGGCAGTTTTACTCAGCTAATCCAATATTCTATCAGTCCTGGTGAATTTTCAATTTTCCAGAGCTATAGCCTAGCGTCGTTCAATCGCGCTCAACCAGAGCAATTACTTATTTCTTTAGTGCTTGTCGGTGCCGTGTGTATTGTCGCTTGGAGATCGCGAGCTGTGCTCGATGTATTACTGATGGGACGAGAGCAGGCAATTTCTCTCGGTATTGATTATCAAAAAGTGGTCCGCCTGTTATTAGGCCTTATCGCGGTATTGGTCGCAATATCAACCAGCTTAGTAGGGCCTACGGCCTTTATGGGGATATTTGTCGCGAATATGGCCTATACACTGGCAAGGCATCCGTCGCACTCATTTACCTTGATAACAGGATGCGCCGTTGCTATCTCAGTTTTTCTTATCGCACAAATACTTGTTGAGCACCTGTTTAATTATCAAACCAGTGTTGGGCTGTTAATTAACTTATTTTGTGGTGCCTATTTCTTTGTATTAATTCTTAAACCTCGGAGCGCAGTGTGATTACCGTCAATAACTTACATCATTCTTATGGCGCGAAACCTGTGCTTAAAAATGTTACCACGCAATTTCCCGAACATCAGATTACATCACTCATTGGTCCCAACGGCGCTGGCAAAAGTACCTTATTGATGTCGATTGGTCGGTTACTGAATATCCAGCAGGGCGAGGTATTACTCAAAGGTACTGCTATCCACAACATTCCCCTGAAGGATTACGCCAAGCAAGTGGCAACCATGCGTCAGTTTAACAGCCTCAATTTACGCCTGACGGTCAGGGAGTTAGTGGCATTTGGTCGCTTTCCCTATAGTCGAGGCACACTCACAAAGGCAGATCATTGTGCCATTGATGAAGCTCTGTCGTTTTTAGACTTACAGTCATTAGCTAATGCATTTATCGATGAGCTTAGCGGCGGACAACGCCAAATGGCCTTTCTGGCAATGGCGATTGCACAGCAAACAGATTATTTATTGTTAGATGAACCACTCAATAATCTGGATATGAAACATGCCGTTAGCATAATGCGGGCGCTTCGCCATCTGTGTGACGACTTCAAGCGAACGGTAGTGTTAGTGGTTCACGATATCAATTTTGCGGCTAATTACTCCGACTATATTGTCGGCATGAAGCAAGGCGCTGTGCATTGCGAAGGACCCGTTGAAGAGGTTGTTACAGCACAAAGGTTAAAAGCACTGTACGAACTGGATCTTGAAGTGCTGAAAACGAGCCAAGGAACAGTTTGTAACTATTTCAACTTCAACTTACAAGGAGAATACAAGTGACGTCGAAATGTAAAAGCGGTACTAAAGTGATGGCGATTCTGTTATTTAGCTCGGCTTTTTTGCTGGCCTGCGACAATAAAAGCGAGCCAGTACAGCAGACGATTCTTGCAACGTCTGATACTAACGAGTCAAGTTTTACACCTGTTGAAATAACCCATAAGTTGGGCACTACAGTTATTACAAAACGGCCGGTACGCGTTGCGGCCCTCGATATGAATGAAGTCGATTATCTCGAACAGCTAGATATTCCCATTATCGGCATGCCAAAGGATTTTGTTCCTTACTACCTGCAGGACTATAGCAACAACAATGATATCGTTGATTTAGGCGCCATAGTTCAGCCCAATATGGAACGTATTTATGCACTTAAACCCGATTTGGTGCTGATGTCATCTATTCAGGCAACTCATTATCAGGCGCTTTCGAATTTGGCTCCGACCATTCATTTGGATATTGATTATCAAGACAGCAACAGCGATTACTTTGATATAGTCAAACAACACTTGTTGGTGCTGGGGAAAGTATTTGATAAGCAAACCTTGGCAAAACATAAAGTGGATGAACTAGAAAGTAAGATCCAAGCCGCCAGAATGGTTATTCAGGATAGGCCTGAGAAAGCACTCGTGGTGTTACATAATAATGGTGCTTTTCGATTTTTAGGTATTCGTTCTCGGTATGGGTTCATTTACAGTGGGCTAGGGGTTAAACCCGCTAGCTTATCAGAGCAGATGGGATTGCATGGCCAACCCGTGTCAAGCGAGTTCATTCTTGAAAACAATCCTGACATCATTTACGTGGTAGACAGAACCGCAGTCATGGAGCGAAGCCCTGTATTGGATAAACAGTCCATAGATAACCCTCTCTTGCGTGAGACGAATGCTTGGAAGACGGGGAACATCATTTTTGTAGATCCTGAGGCTTGGTATATCACAGGGGCCGGAATAACGTCCCTTAACATCATTATTGATGATGTATTAAAGGGCTATGTAAAGGAGTCGCTGGCCGTAAGTCGTTGACTTACACCAGCTAATGATTCACTCGATAAATGCGTTATTTAGTCAAAACAGTGAATAAACTTGTTAGAAAAGTAAAATTTTAAATTAATTAAATCATAGGGTTATTTTATTTTTCTCTCAGTGTCTTTTTCTAAGTAACAGGATAAAGACTTGATATTCGATTGTTTACGTCTGGACTCCAAAACCGATGGTTGCGGGTTCGAGTCCTGCCACCCCTGCCAAATAAAACAACGGCTTGCATAGAAATATGCGAGCCGTTTTATTTTGTCTGCCATTTAGCCTCAATATATTCAGCGCCCTCTCTATTCATTCGCGGTTATCGCCTTTTCTCACAAATACTGTTTCTCACAAAACTGTCGTATACCTCTTGTAACATTTAAGCCCAGCGGCTTAGGTAAATCGGTTTGCAACTTTAGTTGTGCTTAACATACAATCGCCTGCCAAATTATTTGAGGAAGTAGGGTTTGAATAGTGTGATGCAAACAAGACGCACCCTAGCGATATGGCTTGCCGCCATGTTGGTGCTATTGTCTGTGACCATTGCTGTTCACAGTATTTCCCATGCCAATGAAGACCCTAAGTCCCATTGTTCGCTGTGCTTACATCAGCACCAGTTGCAACATGCGATAACCAGTACGCCCTTTCATTTTCAATTGGTTCAGCAGAGTTATATCTCGGTTGAGTTCCAAGCCATTTCCTTTAAGCGACCTTTTAGTCGTTTCTTCAATAGTCGTGCTCCGCCGTTAACAGCATAAGTTACTGTTTATTCAATTTATCTTAATTAACTTTGAGCGCCTTGGCTTAGCTAAGGCGTCGATGCTGTTTATGTTCGGAGTGAAAATGACCTCTTTTTATATTCCCAAGCGCGCTGCGCTTTTGCTGGGCGCCTTGTTTGCGCTCAATCCTATTTCAATGTTGTTGGCTGCGGAGGATGATCAATCTGGTAATGCTATTTTAGAGACTGACATTGAACGTTTAAGTATCCACTATCGCCAAGCTTACCGTGGCAATGTGTCTGCAACTGAGCTTCCGCAAGCGATCAGTGTGTTAGATGAGCAATTGATCAAAGATGCGGGGCTAACGCGGTTTCAAGATGTGCTGGATTATTCCGCCAGTGTGGCGCGACAAAACAATGGCGGCGGTTTGTGGGATAGCTTTTCCCTGCGCGGCTTTCCGGGCAACGAAAACATGCCATCGGGCTATTTAATCAATGGTTTTAATGGTGGCCGAGGTTTTAGTGGCCATCGAGATTTATCGAATGTGGCCTATGTGGAGATCTTAAAAGGCCCAGGTTCGGCGCTTTATGGCCGCTCTGAGCCCGGCGGTACAGTTAATATAGTTACGAAGAAACCTCAATATGAAACCAGCGGTTATTTAAAGGCATTGGCAGGAAGTTTCGATCAATATCGATTAGAGGGGGATATTACCTCAGGCTTGACCGACAATTTGGCATTTCGAATTAACGGCGCGTGGCAGGAACACGATAGTTTTCGCGATTATGTGTTCAGCGATAAAAAAATCGTCACGCCGTCAGTGCGTTGGCAGATTTCTGATAAAGCTTCGCTACTCTATGAAATGGAATACCTCAAGCAAGAACAGTTATTCGATCGCGGCATTATTGTGCTGAACAACGATATCAATACTGTGCCACGCTCGCGTTATTTAGGTGAGCCTAATGATGGCGCAACTGTGGTCAATGCTACAGGGCACCAGCTGACCTATGACTATCAATTAAATGATGATTGGTCACTCACCGCGGGCTATAACTATCGCGATTCTAGCTTGAAGGGCTATTCGTCCGATGCCGAGTTGGCAAAGGGTCGACAATCGCTATTTGATGATGGTCGCACGCTTACCCGACAGCACAGATACCGAGATTATGCCTCCGAGGATAATTCACTGCGTCTAGAGTTAAGTGGCCATGTGGATACGGGTTTTATTCGCCACAATTTGCTGCTCGGCGCCGATGCCTATCACTACAGTTTAAAGACAGGCTTGTATCGCTATCGCGGCAAAAAGGGCGAATATGCCATTGATATTTATGAGCCGCGATATGGCGGACCTCAGCCAGAGGGGAGTTTGTTGTATGAGAATAACGAAACCCAAAAGGCGTGGGGCACATACCTGCAAGATCAAATGGATTTAACTGAAAAGTGGAAGTTGCACCTTGGGTTAAGGTTCGATAGTTATCAGCAAGATATCAGTGAAGTCGCTAAAAATACGTTATCAGAGCAAAACGATAGCAGGGTTAGCCCTAAAGTGGGTCTGGTGTATTTATGGTCTGATGCCTTAAGTTTCTATAGTTCTTATTCTGAAGGCTTTTTACCGCTTTCTGGAACCGACTTTGCAGGTCAACCCTTCGAAGCCGAAGAGAGCAAGTCAGTTGAGCTAGGAATGAAGTTTAATGGCAATTGGTTTACAGGCTTAGCTGAGAACGGCATAGCAGTCAGTGGCAGCTTGGCGGTGTTCGATGCGCAAAAGAGCAATATTTTGACCTCAGATCCTATCAATGTCGGATTTTCAGCCACTTTAGGTAAAGCAAAAAGCAGCGGTATTGAACTCGATTTAGTTGCCGAGCTGACGGAGGATTTACAGGCCAAATTATCCTACGCCTATTTGAATACCCGCACTGCCAACGACAGCTTGAATCCCGACTGGGGCGTGCTTATTCCTGCGGGAAGTCCACTGGTGAATGTGCCAAAACATACTGCGAGTGTGATGCTGAAGCGGGATCTGAATGCGTTTTCTATCGATGGACATTTAGGCATGAGTTGGCGTTATGTGGATTCACGTCTGGGTGATTCTGCCGAGCCAAGTTTCCAATTACCGTCGTATCAGTTGCTTGGAGTGTTTATGAATACTCACTTGAGCGACAACGTTATCCTTGGCGTCAATCTGGACAACTTATTGGATGAGCACTATATCGCCAGCAGTTATTCGGCACTTTGGGCGGTACCGGGTGAGCCACGTAGCATTAAAGTGAGTGTCAGCTATGAGTTCTAACATTTCTAATAACAGCTCTAACATCAGTTCGAGCATAAACACTCGTCCTGAGTTACCGTCAGGTTCTGCCGAGCAAGAACTGAGTCGTTCTATTGGCCGTAGCCGTATCAATAGTATCGATATGATGCGCGGCCTAGTAATGCTCATCATGCTGCTCGACCATGTGCGGGAACGGTTTTTCCTGCATATGCAGGTGAGCGACCCTATGGATTTGAGTTCGACCTCTTGGGGACTGTTTCTAAGCCGCTTTGCCGCGCATTTTTGTGCGCCAGTGTTTGTGTTTTTAACAGGGGTTTCTGCATGGCTTTATGCCAATCGCAGTCATGGACAGCCGCGTTCAGCGCGGGCGTTTTTGATTAAACGTGGCTTATTTTTAATCGCGCTCGAAATCTTAGTGATCAACATCTCTTGGATGGGCAACTACCATACGCTTTGGTTGCAGGTCATTTGGGTGATCGGCCTGAGCATGTTAACGCTGGCGGCGCTGATAAATCTGCCTAGATCTTGGATGGCTGTTTTAGGTTTCGCGATTGTCTTTGGTCATAATCTGTTGACTCCAATTCATTTTCAACCCAATGAGTGGGCTTACGGTCTGTGGACCATATTGCACGACCGTGGATATCTGATTAGCGAAGGTGTGCTTAAGATCAAAGTGAGTTATCCCGCGCTGCCTTGGATGGGCGTGATATTGCTGGGCTATGTCGCTGGGCCCATTTTCAGCAATAAATCGAATAACAACTTGCTTGAAGCATCGCAGCGCCAGCAAACACTGTTGAAGTTAGGGATAAGCTGTTGGGTACTTTTTGCGTTGCTGCGCGGGTTTAACATCTATGGCGAAACCTTGCCTTGGCAGGCGGGGGCACATTTGGGTGAAACCTTGATGTCGGTATTTAATTTAACCAAATACCCGCCATCATTAAGTTTTTTACTGGTGACCTTAGGCGGCATGTTCTTTTGCTTAGTGGCCTTTGAGCGGTATTTTGCATCAAGTGGGAAAGTAGAGGGGAGATTAGCGCGAGTCGGCCATGGGTTGTCTGTGTTTGGCTCAGTCCCTATGTTCTTCTATATCCTACATTTGTACGTGCTGTTACTGCTCTATACTTTGGCGAAATTCATCTTTGGCGCAAACCATGGTGAGTACTTTGGCGTGAGCAACATGGGATGGGTTTGGTTTATCGCGGGCGTGTTAGTCATCGCGCTGTATTATCCCGTTAAGCGATTTAGCGAGTATAAAAAACACAGCACTCAGGCTTGGATTAAGTACCTCTAAATTTAAGTGCTTCTAAATCTAAGCGCCTCTAAACCTATGTATTTTTAAATCTAAGTGCCTCTAAATCTAAGCACTTTTAAACTTGAGTCATGTCGCTTTAAAGAAAAAGTCGCCAAGCATAAGCGCTTGGCGACTTTTTTGTTTTGGTTAGCGCAATAATACGGTTAGCGAATTATTGCGCTAATAAGCTGCGAAGCATCCAGGCATTTTTCTCATGCAGCTGAATACGCTGGGTAAGCAGATCCGCAGTCGCTTCGTCATTGGCTTGATTCACCAGTGGATACAGGGCTCTGGCATTACGGATCACTAACTCTTGATCGTTTAACAGTTCGCGGATCATGGTTTCGGCTTTCGTGATGCCCTGATCTTCTTTAATCTCGGTCAGCGCGGCATAGGCCGAATAGGACCCTAGCGCTCTGGCGCCTAATGCACGCACCCGCTCTGCGATAAGGTCAACCGCAAGGGCAAGCTCGGTATACTGCTGTTCAAATAGCAAATGCAGGCTAGTGAACATGGGGCCGGTAACATTCCAGTGAAAGCTGTGGGTTTTAAGATACAGGCTGTAGCTGTCGGCCAAGAGTTGGTTGAGGCCAGCGGCGATTTCTTCTCTGTTGGCTTGATTGATACCTATGTTTATCATGGCGTTCTCCTGCTATTGTCTTACTGAGTGTGTTCAGTCTAATCTTCTGATATTAAATGTAAAATGAGTAAATTAGATTTTATACATCTATAAATCCGATTGAACATTCCTGCGTTAAACGCCGTAATGGTGCAGCCATTAATCGGCTTGATATCAGCTCCATTAACCGCGTGGCAGTAACAATGCCTAGGCAGAACTGCTATCCTAGCGGCATATTGTGAGTCGATACTTGAATTGAATAAAACTGACCCTAATGAATAAATCAGCCTATTTAACCGCCATGAATGTGACAACTTGGCGAGTGCGCGACACTAAGGTGAAACCTTATTTAGTGATTTGGGATGAAAACGGTGAGTTACCCGAGGCTGAACCGCTTATCGACGCTGTGCTCAAGCTTATCGACGTCAAACGCGAAGAATGTGATTTTGATTGTGAGCCCCATACGGGTAAACAGATTGTCTGGGATTTGCGACGGCATAAAGTTAGGCCACGCACCGCATGGTTAGTGTCTGAACCTTTAGCCGATTTATTGGTGGGTTGGCAGGCTAAAAGCGCGCTCTGGCAGCAGATTTACCAATGGCGCGAGCAAGTTAGCGGCCAAGCTGTGGTTAAGTCATAGCTCATATCTTATAAAGCATATTGAAGTCAGTCTTAAATAAGTCTCCCGAACACAGAACAGTTTAATAACGAATATTTTGGAATACATGCTTTGAACACCCCTTCAGTCGATAGCCCATTCGCAGCGCTGCTTGCCACACAACTCACCTTAGGTTTGCCTGTGGAACTGGTCGCGCTGACGCCAACCTATGTTCCTCAAATGGCGCAGCTTGAATCTATGGCTCATAGCCACCCCATGAGTGAGGGCAATCTTGCTGATTGTTTCGGGCATTTATACCGAGTTCTAGGTTTAAAGCAGGCGAAACCTAACGCAGCTTCAGTTTCGGATTCGGTTGATGGTCTTTTAGGCTTTGCGATAGTGCAGCAGATAGTCGATGAAGTGACTTTGTTGGATATTTGCCTATTACCAAGCCAGCAGGGCAAAGGTTACGGCAAGTTATTACTTAAGGCTGTGGTAGCTTCGGCCAAGGCTTCGGACGCCGTGGTGCTTATGCTAGAAGTGCGAGAATCCAATCTTGCCGCCCGTGCTTTATATCAAAAGGCTGGCTTTATTGAGTCGGGACGTCGCAAAGGTTACTACCCAATAGCAGGCGGTAAAGAAGACGCTATCTTGATGGATTTAGCGATAACCCAAGAATAAGCTGAGCATTAGCATTCATGTTGTAAAACGATAGCAATGCTAACAGTTTTCATAAACGGCAGTCATAAAAAATTCCAAATAAAAAACAGCGCTTAAGCGCTGTTTTTTATTGTCATCCCAAAACCACCGCCTCTGGCGGTGGTGATTGTTCCTTGAGGCTATAGCCTGAATTACGCCCATGCTAAAAGAGACTTCTTATTCACCACAAGTAAGAGGAAACGAAAAGCATGGGCGATTATAGAAGTTCATCACATGTTTATTGGCGTTGCAAATATCATATTGTTTGGACTCCGAAGTACCGTTTTAAAATTTTAAAAGGAAACCTTGGTAAGGAGTTATACAGGTCAATTTATATCCTTTGCAATATGAAGGGTTGTGAGGTTTTAGAATTAAACGTTCAGATAGACCACGTTCACTTGGTAGTCATAATCCCGCCGAAGCTGTCAGTATCAACGCTGATGGGAGTATTGAAAGGAAGAAGTGCGATAAGGCTATTCAATAAATTCCCTCATGTACGTAAAAAGCTATGGGGCAATAGCTTTTGGGCCAGAGGTTATTTTGTAGATACAGTAGGGGTTAATGAAGAAATCATTAGACGATATGTGCGCCATCAAGATAAACAAGATCAGGAACATGAGGCTCAATTGTCGTTGCAGATGATGTAGTTTTTGGAATAGCCCCTTCCAGGGGCAAGTCAAAGCCGCCTTCTAAGAAGGCGGATTCTTTACTTGGATAACCCTGAACTCTATCTCACTTAAACTCAGCATCACCTGAAGTTTGCATCAAGGTTATCCGCATCTAAGTAAGAAGGTTATTTCACTTCTTTACCTTGGGCTTGCAGGTCCGCATGGTAGCTTGAGCGCACTAATGGGCCACAGGCTGCATGGGTAAAACCTAATTCATCGGCTAAGGCTTTAAGCTCGTCAAACTCTGCTGGTGGCACATAACGTTCAACCGGCAAGTGGAACTTAGACGGCTGTAGGTATTGGCCTAAGGTCAGCATTTCAACGTTGTGGGCGCGCAAGTCACGTAGCACTTGGGCGATTTCTTCATTGGTTTCACCCAGTCCCATCATCAGGCCAGATTTAGTCGGCACATTTGGATGACGTTCTTTAAAGCGTTTGAGTAGATCGAGCGACCATTGGTAATTCGCGCCCGGGCGCGCTTTACGATAATGCATTGGCGCCGTTTCTAAGTTGTGGTTGAACACATCAGGCGGCTCTGTCGATAAAATATCTAAGGCGGCATCGATACGACCACGGAAATCAGGCACTAAGGTTTCGATCTTGATATCTGGATTCAGTTTACGAATTTCGCGGATACAATCGGCAAAATGCTGGGCGCCACCATCACGTAAATCGTCACGATCTACCGAAGTGATAACCACGTATTTCAGCTTCATATCGCGGATCGTTTGCGCCAATTTAACCGGCTCTTCAGCGTCAGGCTTAAGCGGACGACCATGGGCTACGTCGCAGAATGGACAACGACGGGTACAAATCGCACCCAAAATCATAAAGGTCGCTGTGCCGTGGTTAAAGCATTCGGCGAGGTTAGGGCAAGAAGCCTCTTCACAGACCGAGTGCAGGCCATTTTTACGCAGCGCTTGCTTGATATCTAAAATGCGTTGATTCGATGCCGGCAGTTTAACCCGTAACCAATCGGGTTTACGCAACATAGTGTCGCGCTCTGAGGGGACGATTTTGACCGGAATACGAGACACTTTATCGGCATCTCTTAATTTGACTCCGGGTTGTAAACGTTCAGGCCTATTCATGACGCTGCTAATCCTTGATGATGAACTAGGTGTTGATAGCCCAGTAATTGGCTAAAAGTAATGGTGAGTTGCTCGCCCGCTTCAATCACGGTTTGTGGTCCGCCAAGCGCTTTGCATTGCACCATTTCAAGACCGGCATAACCACAAGGGTTGATGCGGCGAAATGGCGCCAGATCCATGTCGACATTGAGGGCTAATCCATGGAATGAACAGCCTTTACGAATGCGTAATCCTAGGGAGGCGATTTTGCGTTCATCCACATATACGCCCGGCGCATCGGCCTTGGCATAAGCGTTAATGCCGTACTTGGCGAGCATATCGACAATGCTTTGCTCTATATGGGTGACGAGTTGACGTACGCCGACTTTACTACGTTTTATATCGAGAAGAGGATATACCACTAGTTGGCCTGGGCCGTGGTAAGTAACTTGACCGCCGCGATCTACTTGGATAACCGGAATATCGCCAGCATTTAAAATATGCTCGCTCTTGCCGGCTTGGCCTTGGGTAAACACGGGCGGATGCTCGACAATCCACAGTTCATCATAGCTTTCGCTGTCGCGCGTATCAGTGTAATGCTGCATCGCATGCCACACTGATTCGTAATCTTGTTTTCCAAGATGTCGAATGTGCAAAGTCGTGTCTTGCAAGGGCAACCTCTCCCCTTAGAAATGAGTGGGCTATTATACGCTTATTGGCCATAAATGTAAGACAGATCACATTTCATGGCCTTGAGGAATATTTATAGTACGCGGCGTACACCTTCGATGGCGGCAAGTTCAGTGTACAAAATCTCGATATGATCTTTGCTGGTGACTGTCACGCGAATCGTGATGGAGTGATAGCTGCCTTTGCTCGACGTTTTGGTCGACGGTGAGTAATCACCTGGTGCATGTTTCTGTACCACAGCCACAACTTTGTCAGTTAACGTTTCATGGGCTTCACCGACGACCTTAAAAGGAAATGCGCAGGGGAAATCCATCAGTTCATCAAATTTAGTGTCTAACATACTCAGTACTCTTAGCGGCTATATGGGGATATATATGGTGACGATTATACCCGATTCAAGGGCGATGCACTCCCCAAAAAAATAAAGCCACCCGAAGGTGGCTTTATTTATGTGACTTAGCTTAGCTAAACCATCCAGAAAACATCTGCTTAAAGTAATCTACTAATTTACTAAACCAGCTGCCTTCGTTGACTTCTTGCAACGTCACCAGTGGGAACTGGGCGATGTCTTTACCATCAAGTTGGAAGAATAGACGGCCAACAGTTTCACCTTTCTTTAAAGGTGCATCTAATGGTTTAGTCAGCTCGAAGTTAGCTTTCAAGTCTTTACCACGGCCACGGCTGATGGTGATAGGTGTGTCAGTTGCCACGCCTAAATCAACCGTGCTCTTGTCACCGTACCAAATTTGCTGAGTGATAAAGCTATCACCCGCCTTGTATGGTGTTACGGTTTCGAAGAAACGGAAGCCATAGGTCAGTAATTTCTTACTTTCAGCTTTACGGGCAGATTCACTTTGAGTGCCCATCACCACTGAAATTAAACGCATGCCGTCTTTGGTTGCCGATGCCACTAAGTTGTAGCCCGCACCTGAGGTGTGACCGGTTTTGATACCGTCCACGTTCATGCTGTTATCCCACAATAAACCATTACGGTTGTATTGTTTGATACCATTGAATGTATAGAATTTTTCGCTATAGATGTGGTACTCATCTGGCACGTCGCGGATTAACGCTGCGCCCAGTAATGCCATATCATAGGCGGTTGATTTGTGGTTTTCTGCATCTAAACCGTGGGCGTTTTCGAAGTAGCTATCACGCATCCCCAGTTGCTTCGCCCATGAGTTCATCATGTCAACGAAGGCGCCTTCTGTACCGGCAATGTGCTCGGCCATCGCCACACACGCATCGTTACCCGATTGAATGATGATACCGCGGTTTAGATCGCCCACTTTAACCGTGGTGCCTACTTCAATGAACATCTTAGAAGAGTCTGAGAAGTTTTTAGACCAAGCATTTTTACTGATAGTCACATCATCATCAACGGAGACATTGCCCGCTTTGATTTCTTGACCTATCACATAACTGGTCATCATCTTAGTTAGACTGGCTGGGTTAAGGCTTTCGTAAGCGTTACTTTCAGCGATAATCTGACCCGAATTATAATCCATCAATACAAACGCCTTGGCGGCTACTGAAGGTGCATCAGGTGTAATAATAGGCTGCGCAGCATAAACGGGGAGAGAGGCACTGGAAATTAGCAGCAATGTTTTAATGGGACTTTTTACAAAATTCATCATTAACTTGGCACGTCTTTTAGTTGTATGAAATGGAAAGGATTCGAGAAGATCTTCAACAGTGTACCACTTTCCGACAGTGGGTTTTAGTGAAGGTTCCTTCATCTCTATTTTTAAATCAATTCTGATCAGAGCAAACGGTCATTATTCATGGACGATATAGCCCTCAGGAAAACCGTTTTGCTTGACGTTATTGAGTAGCTTATCGGCTAACTCTGGCTGGCCTATGGGGCCGAGCTGTAGTCTAAACATATTGTTTGCCGCTTGTACACGGGTCTTGACCTGATATTTCTGTTCAAGCTCTTTCGCCATGGCATTGAGTTTGGCCCTATCTTTGGAGGCAACTAACTGAATGTAATGATTGCCCGTATCTTGTGCGCTAGCTACGCCCGAATTAGTAGCTGCAACACTGCCAACATAAACCACATCCAGTTTTATCCGCGCTGTGCCTTTGCCGAGCATACCGAGTTTATGGGCGGCGGCATAGGAGACATCGAGAATACGATCTGAGTGGAATGGTCCACGGTCGTTGATACGAATGATCACTTGCTTATTGTTATCTAAGTTAGTGATCCGAGCGTAACTTGGCAGTGGCAGTGTCTTATGGGCACCCGACATGGAATACATGTCATAGGGCTCGCCATTAGAAGTCTCGTAGCCATGGAATTTCTCTCCATACCAAGAGGCGCGGCCAGTTTCACTAAAGCCTTGGCCTGTGTTCATCACAGTATAAGACTCACCGTAAACCGTATAGGGTTTGTTACCACGGCGGCTATAAGGCTCGTACTTAGGCGTCGCGTTCGGCACATTATCCACATTCGGTGGATTCAGCGGCAGCTTGTCATTCTTCAGCGAATAACGGCCCTTGTTCGGGTCCATGTTTTTCTTGCTGGCGTTGTTTGGGCTTGAAGAGCACGCCACAAGGGCGAAGCACATAACCAAGGCGGCAAGCTGTAAAAGATTATTTTTTAGAGGCATGCTGTTCTTTTAATTGTTGGCTAAATTGATAAACGGCCATTGAATACAAAGGGCTACGATTATAGCGAGTGATCACATAAAAGTTATTTAAGCCAAGCCAGTAGTCACTGTGATCCGCTTGTTCAAGCTCAATAAGTAAGGCTTTTTGCGAAACATCTAAGTCCCGCGCATCGGCTAAGGCTAAGGTCGGCGTTAAAATATCTGCAACTTTATAGTTCAGCTTTTCACCTGCCCACACTTTGGCTTTAGGTGCAGTTTTGCTGTTATTCACTAACGGTAAAGCGACCGGCGCATTGGCTTGCCAACCGTGTTCGTGGAAATAATTGGCCACACTGCCGATTGCATCCTCAGGACTTTGTAATAAATCGCGGTTGCCGCTGCCATCGAAATCAACCGCGTAATGGCGGTAACTTGAGGGGATAAACTGGCCATAACCCATAGCTCCTGCGTAGGAGCCCTTGAGGGTATCTATATTTAAATGTTCTTCTTTCACTAACGTCATCAACTCGCCAAATTCCTTACGGAAAAAGGTGGCGCGCGGCGGATAGTGAAACCCTAAGGTATAGAGGGCATCAATCACAGGATAATTGCCCGTGTATTGGCCGTAGAAGGTTTCAATGCCGATAATGGCGACAATAATCTGTGGATCAACTTTGTACTTAGCCGCGGCTTTTGCGATGGTTTTCTCGTGTTTTTTCCAAAAGGCGAGACCAGCGTCGAGGCGTTTCTCGGTTAAGAAGATGGGATAATACACATGCCAAGGTTTTGCTTCCCATGGACGAGTCATCGCATCGATAACCCCTTGGTTGTATTTTGCCTTGTCGAGAAAAGCGAGCACTTCTGTACGAGTAAAACCTTGTTTTACTTGAGCTTGGATAAACTCTTCTTTGAGTTCAGCGGGAATTGTGGGCGCGACTTCAGCGGCCGGAGCCACTGGCGTGCTTGGAACGGGTGCCTGCGCGGGTGTCGGTTCGTTCGCCGTGGTACAGGCGACTAACAATGAGCTAAAACACAGTAAACCGAGTGGAGCTAAAAAAGCTCGGAGAGTTGGCATGAAAAGTCCCTAAAAATTATCTATCTACGAAACGTCTATGGGTATGAATGCTCATAAGAATGCCAAACCCTGTCATCAATGTCAGCATGGAGGTTCCACCATAACTGACAAGGGGCAGTGGTACACCTACCACGGGCAGGATACCTGAAACCATGCCAATATTCACAAAAACATAAACGAAAAAAGTCAGCGTGATACTACCGGCGAGTAGTCGAGCGAAACTGGTTTGGGCGCGCGAAGCGATGACTAAGCCGCGGCCAATAATATAAAGGTACATAATTAACAGTAAGATACTGCCAATTAAGCCAAATTCTTCACCGATCACCGCAAAGATAAAATCGGTATGACGTTCAGGGATAAATTCAAGCTGTGACTGAGTGCCGTCGAGCCAACCTTTGCCCCAGAGTCCGCCAGAGCCGATAGCGATTTTCGACTGAATAATGTGATAACCCGCGCCGAGGGGATCTTGTTCAGGATCGAGCAGGGTCAATACCCGTGTTCTTTGGTAATCGTGCATCAAGAAATACCAAAGGATAGGCAGGAAGGCGAGCACTGCGGCGATAAAGCCACCAACAATGAGCCAGCTCATGCCCGATAAAAACAGTACGAAAATCCCCGATGCGGCCACTAAAATCGATGTGCCGAGGTCGGGTTGTTTAGCGATAAGTAGAGTCGGCACCAGCAAGATCACCGCCGCACCCGCAAGATAGCGTTTCTTCGGCGGCAGAGGGAACTTACTGATATACCAAGCCATAGTGATAGGGAAGGCGAGTTTAATCAGCTCTGAGGGTTGAAACTCCATAAAGCCTAAGTTCAACCAGCGCTGAGCGCCTTTGTTGATTTCACCGAAAAAGTGCACCCCAAGCAGTAAGACAATCCCCGCCAGATAAATGGGTAAGGCCCAGCGTTTAAGCGCCTCAGGATTGATTTGCGCCATAGTGAACATGATGCCGAGCGACAACACCATACGGAATAGCTGCCGCTCCATCATCTCTAAATCTTCGCCGCTGGCAGAATAGATGACGAACAGGCCAAAGCCCATCACAGCCAATAGGCCGAGCAATAATGGCAAGTCAATGTGCAATCGTTGCCAGATGTTTTGATATTGGCTATGGGTACTCATGGTTGCGGTTTCCAAGTATCTCTAAGCATATATTCATCGAGCATGGCGCGAGCGACGGGGCCAGCATTTGCGCCACCCCAACCTGCGTTTTCCATCACGACTGCGAGGACGATTTTAGGATCTTCGAAGGGCGCATAGGCCACAACTAAGGCATTATCGCGGAAATGTTCGGCAATTTTACTCGCATCGTATTTGGTATTTTCTGCTACGCCAATAACCTGCGCAGTACCGGTTTTCATCGCGGCGGTGTAAGTGGCATCGGTAAAGCGTGATTTATTCGCCGTCTGGCGCATCGCTTCGTTGATGATATTCCAGTTACGGGGACTATTAAGCTCAATCGGCGGTAACTCATTAATCGGTGAGTCAATCTTGGCCGTATTGTCTTTAATGGACTTCAGCAGATGCGGTGGAAAACGACGGCCTTTGTTAGCCATGATCCCAACGGCATTCGCCAGTTGTAATGGGGTTGCAGTCCAATAACCTTGGCCAATACCGACGGAAATGGTATCGCCTATGTACCAAGCTTGATTGTACTTTAAGCGTTTCCATTCTTTGGATGGCATGTTGCCAGAAGATTCTTCAAAGATATCGATTCCGGTATTTTGACCAAAGCCAAATTGCTCCATAAAGCGGGCAATATGGTCTACCCCAACTTTGTAGGCGAGTTCGTAGAAGAAGGTATCGCAGGATTCGGTAATGGCACTGTAAACGTTAACCCAGCCGTGTCCCCAGCGTCTCCAGTCACGGTACTTACGTTCTACACCGGGAATTTGCCAAAAACCAGGGTCCCACACACGGGTGCTCTCGGTAATGACTTTTTCATCTAAACCTAAGAGTGCGAGATGGGGCTTGATGGTTGATGCGGGGGCATATTGGCCTTGGGTCGCGCGGTTGATCAAGGGGCGTGATTTATCGTTGAGTAAGGCGCTGTAATCTTTGTTATTAATCCCTTGCACAAATTGGTTTGGATCATAGCTTGGGCTCGACACCATAGCTAAAACGCCACCGTCACGGGGATCGATTGCAACAATAGAACCGCGCAGACCTGTGAGTAGCTCAACTGCTTTTTGCTGCAGCTTGAGATCTAACGTCAGGTAAATATCTTGCCCCGGCTCTGGCGGCACAATTTTTAAGGTGCGAATCGCGCGGCCGCGGTTGTTCACTTCTTCTTCTAAGTGACCCGGTTTGCCATGCAGTAGGGATTCATAAAATTTTTCAATGCCTTGCTTACCAATGTCTTTGGTCGCCGCATAGTTTTTCCACAGATCGCTGCGCTCTAACTGGGCGCGATCTCGGGTGTTAATCTTGCCAACATAACCCAGCACATGGGTGATTTGCGCGCCATAGGGATAATTACGCTTCAGGCCCGCTTCAACGGAAATGCCTGGAAATTTATGTTGGTTAACACTGAAAATCGCCACTTGCTCTTCGGTCAGCTGGTTTTTCAGCGTCAGTGGTTTGAAGCGGCGATGAAATTTCAGCGCTTCGGTAAAGGTTTCACGCTCATCCTCACTGATCTCAATTAACTTGCCGAGCTCATCTAAGGTCTCTGACATGTTACTGATTTTTTCGGGAACTAGATCGAGGGAATAAAAGGGTAAGTTTTCAGCTAATAGGACGCCGTTACGATCGTAAATTAGACCACGGCTAGGAGCTATTGGGACAACGCGGATACGGTTATCGTTCGAGCGAGTTTCATAATCCTTATAGGATTCAACCTGTAAATGATAAAGGTTGGTAACTAACACGCTTAATAGGGCGAAAACGCAAAAAAAGGTGAATAGCGCTCGGCGCTTAAAAAGAGACGCCTCGGCGGCGTGATCATGCATTGTTATCCGCTTTTTTGGCGACACTTATGCTATCTCCGGCTGATCCCATGACGGGTGGTTGACACTCGTTAACATCAAGATCCCGCTATTCTCTATGGTAGGGGTGATTCGTGTTCACGCTCCACGCGCGGTACAAACTTTCGGCGACCACAACCCGTACTAGGGGATGAGGTAAGGTTAATGCCGACAGGCACCAACTTTGGTTTGCCGCTTCTTTGCAAGCTGGCGCTAATCCTTCCGGTCCACCAATCAGTAAACTGACATCGCGACCATCCAGTTGCCATTTAGTCAACGCGGTTGCTAGCTCGGGGGTCGTCCAGTTTTTTCCGGGGAGATCTAAGCTAACAATATGATTGCCTTTGGGAATAGCCGCCAACATTTGTTCGCCTTCCTTTTGAAGGATCCGGACAATGTCGGCATTTTTCCCCCGCTTTCCAGCGGGTATTTCGATGAGCTCCAGCGCCATATCACGGGGAAAACGGCGCTGGTATTCTTCGAAACCACGGGTAACCCAATCGGGCATCCGTGTTCCTACTGCGATGAGCTGTAACTTCATCAGTCTTGCTTTTCTGACCAGAGCTTTTCAAGCTGGTAGAAATCACGGGTTTGATCTTGCATAACGTGCAGGATCACATCGCCCATGTCCACAAGAACCCATTCGCTGCTTTCGCGGCCTTCAACACCTAAAGGTGGAATACCGGCTTTTTTCGCTTCAACCACAAGGTTTTCAGCGATAGCTTTAACGTGAGTCTTTGATGTACCTGAACATATGACCATGTAGTCAGTGATGTTAGATTGCTTGCTGACATCCAGAACAACAACGTCTCTGGCTTTCAAGTCGTCGATCTTGTCGACAACAAACTGTTTTAATTCCGCGCTCTGCACGCTGGCGTACCTCATTAATTTTAAATAGCGCGGTAGTATACCAGTGTTGCTGCTGGGAATACATTGCCATTGGCAGTTGAGTTGGCGATATCTGCTTACGGTTCGAGCTAAGGTAAGTAAAGTCGTTGATTTTGGATGTAATCTAGCGTGACGGGCATGAGTAAATCGGCGGGAATTTCGCCTTTTGCTAGTTGTTCACGGATTTGAGTCGAGGAAATATCCTGTGGCGTAATTGTCACAGGGAAAATCTGCCCACTGTTTTTATGGGTACTTTTAGCATGCCCTTCCTGTGTTTCTTGGGGCGCTTGACTGCGGGCCGTCAATATCTGCTGCATAGGATGCGCAGCATCGAGCTGCCAACCCGGGCGCTGGCAGACAACGAGGTGGGCAAAGTCGAATAGGCGTTGCCACTCATACCAGCTTTTTAATTGGAGGAAAGAGTCCATCCCCATGATAAAAAACAGCTCATCTTCAGGATGTAAGCTTTTCAGTTGCTCAAGGGTGATAACTGTATAGGAAGGCGTGTCGCGTTTGGCTTCGATGTCACACAGCTCAAAGCCATCAAGCTGTGAGCAGACATCGGCAACCATGTTAAGCCGCTGCGCTGTGGTTAAGTTAGGCTGCTGTTTATGGGGCGGAATATGGTTCGGCATCAGCAGGATTTTATCCAAGGCTAATGCGTGTTTCACTTCAATCGCCGGACGGATATGACCATAGTGTATCGGGTCGAAGGTGCCGCCTAAAATACCAATGCGCATATCAACTCTTTGGTTAACCTATGATTAGTCTATGGCTATATGTGCCAGATGCCGATGGGCTCGAGGATCAAATAACAGACACAGGTGGCTGAGCCCAGTCCAATCCTCTTTCCCTTGCTGCTTTAAGTTGAGCTCAAGTTTCGAAGCGAGGGCGAGCATGTGTTCTAGCTGCTCGAGGCTGAGTCGTTGCAGCGCCGCTTGATACAGAGGCTTACGTTTATCCCAAATTCGATGTTTACTCCAGAGCGCACTCAGCGCGACGCCTTGGGCTTGCTCGCATTTCAAATTGAATAACAAGCCGAGCTCTTTAAACAAGGCCCACAGCAGGATAGGTAAGGCTGTGCCTTCGCCATTGAGCTGGGCCAGCATGTGCTGCGCGCTATCTTGTTTATTATTCAGTAATGCATCCGTGAGTTGGAATACGGTGAAGCGTGACTGATCCTCAAAATAGTGGCTCAGTTCATCGGCACTGACGGGATTTGTTGGACTCAGGAGTTGCAGCAACTGCATGGCTTGATCGGCGGCCAGTAAATTGCCTTCATATAGCGAATGCAACATAGCGCGGGCATCCGGCTGCAGATTGAGCTTAAAGTGCTTGATGCGGCCATCGAGCCAGCGCATAAACTGATCGCCCTCTGGCGTAGCGCAGGGCAGATACATGCCATGGGCATCTAAGGTCTTAAACCATTTGCTGTTGGTTTGCTCGTTGGCGAGCTTTGGCCCTTCGATAATCAACAGCATATCGGGATTGGGCGTCTGCAATAGGGCTTGCAGTGTGCTTGAGCCTTCGGCACCGGGCTTAGATTGTGGAAGGGTTAACTCAATCAGACGCTTACTGGAAAATAGGCTCATGGCCTGCCATTCCTGAGTCAAGTCGTTCCAATTAAAGCCCGTCTCTTGAATGAGTTGGACTTTTTCATCGAAACCCTGACGCTTGGCAAATTGGCGGATCTGATCTTTGGTGGTTTCAATCAACCAAGGATCATCACCAAAAATCAGATAACAAGGAAATAACTGGTTAAGGTGGCGGGAGAGTTGATCGGGATAGACTCTCATTTAGTTGATTATCCGCATTTAGTAGATTATCCGCATTTAATTGATGACCCGCATTAATTCACCTCAGTACTGGCCATCGCTTGCAGAATACGATCCGCAGCTTGGATACGCATTTCCTTCGTCAGCAATTCCATTTCACGACTCTTTGCCAATGCGGTACGTGGATCGTCTAAGTAGTCGCGGCGAATTTCAACCTTGAAAGGCTGCGCTTCTTTGCCCGGCAATGCCACAGCAAATTCGACTAAATAAATCAGCTCATACTCGGCGACGTTACCTGTGGGGTATAAAGATAAGGTCGAGCGTTCTAGGGAGTCGGTGATTAACCTTAATACTGGAACGTCATCGGCGGCGTCGACAACTTGGATATTGTTCAAGCGCAGGCGTTCACGAACCAAACGGGTGAGTTCGCTGTATTCATCCGCGCTGCTCAAACTCAAATGATTGAGGACATCGGGGATTTGATAACTGCGTTGAAGCTTAAAACCGCAACCGGCGCTGGCCATAATCACTAGCGCCATGATTGCGAAGCATATGCGTTTGATTAGCATAGATTTCGCGGTTTCCTATTCGTTGTATACCTGCTGGTTTGAAGCGGCAGCTTTGTTGGCGGCCTTCAAGTAACCCAATCACTTAGAATACTTAAGCTCATGGGCTGTTCTTAATTGCCGCCTTGCCACCACTTCAATAACTTAGGGTATAGTTAGTTATTAGCAGCGGTTAATTGGCCACTATGCTAAGCAGTTTGCCCGGCACATAGATCACTTTACGCACAGTCAGGCCGTCTAGGTATTTGATCACGTGCTCATCACTCATGCCTAAGGCTTCTACTGATTCTTTATCAGCATCGGCGGCCACTGTGATTTTGGCGCGAACTTTACCGTTAACTTGCACAACTATGAGTTTGCTGTCTTCAACTAGCGCAGCTTCATCAACGACTGGCCATTGGCTGTCTTCGATGTTGCTAGCATTGCCTAACTCGTTCCACAGGTTAAAGCTCACATGCGGAATGATAGGGTACAGCAAACGCACTATGGCTGATAAGGCTTCGCCGATAATGGCGTTGTCTTGACCTGTGGTTTGTGGCGCTTTTTGCAGATGGTTCATCAGTTCCATCACGGCCGCAACCGCAGTGTTGAACATCTGACGGCGGCCGATATCGTCGGTCACTTTAGCAATCGTCTTGTGGACTTCACGGCGCAGCGCTTTTTGGTCACTTGTTAACGTGCTGACATCTAAGGCTTCGCTGTTAGCTTGGTTCACATGCTCGTTTGCCAGTTTCCACAGACGTTTAATGAAGCGGTGTGCGCCTTCAACGCCAGACTCTTGCCATTCCAGAGTTAATTCTGGTGGTGAGGCGAACATCATAAATAGGCGAACGGTATCGGCGCCGTATTTTTCAACCATGACTTGAGGATCGATACCGTTGTTTTTCGACTTAGACATCTTGCTCATGCCGGTATAAACCAGCTCGTTGCCGTCTTTGTCGATAGCCTTAGTAATACGGCCCTTGTCGTCTTTTTCTGTGGTCGCTACATCTAAAGGAGAAACCCACACACGGGCTCCTTTTTCGTTGATGTAGTAGAAGGCATCGGCCAGCACCATGCCTTGGGTTAGCAGTTGTTTGGCTGGCTCGTTAGAGTTAACCAGACCTGCATCACGCAGTAACTTGTGGAAGAAGCGGAAATATAACAAATGCATACACGCGTGTTCGATACCGCCAATGTATTGATCCACAGGTAGCCAGTAGTTGGCTTTAGCAGGATCTAACATTTCGTCTGCATGCGGGCTGCAGTAACGGGCGTAATACCAAGACGATTCCATAAAGGTATCGAAGGTATCGGTTTCGCGCAGCGCATCTTGACCGTTGACTTGGGTTTTTGCCCATTCTTTATCGGCCTTGATTGGGCTTTGAATACCGTCCATCACCACATCTTCTGGCAGCAATACTGGCAGTTGATCTGCTGGCGTTGGGATCACAGTGCCGTCGGCTAAGGTCGCCATAGGGATGGGTGCGCCCCAATAACGCTGACGTGAAACACCCCAATCGCGTAGGCGATAGTTGACTTGGCGCTTGCCTTTACCTTCGGCGACTAACTTGTTAGCGATGGCATTAAAGCCCGCTTCAAAGTCTAAGCCGTCGAACTCCCCCGAGTTAAACAGTACGCCTTTTTCGGTATATGCGGCTTCGCTGATATCAACGTCGCCATCAACTGGCTTGATCACAGCTTCAATCGCCAGGCCGTATTTTTTCGCAAATTCGAAGTCACGTTGATCGTGGCCAGGAACTGACATCACAGCGCCTGTGCCATAGTTCATCAACACAAAGTTAGCTGCCCAAATCGGGACTTGCTTACCAGTGATAGGATGAATGGCGAAAAGCCCTGTGGCGACACCGCGTTTTTCCATGGTCGCGAGTTCGGCTTCTGATGTTGTGCTGTTTTTGCACTCATCGATAAAGGCGGCAAGTTCAGGATTAGTCTGCGCGGCGATTTCAGCCAATGGATGACCTGCGGCAATCGCCACATATGTCACGCCCATTAAGGTATCAGGACGCGTGGTATAGATATCGAAGCTTTTATCGTGGCCTGCGACGCCGAAGGTCATTTCTACACCTTCGCTGCGACCAATCCAGTTACGTTGCATGGTTTTGACCTGATCAGGCCAGCCATCTAAGGTATCGATATCGTTTAATAATTCTTCTGCATAGGCAGTGATCTTAATGAACCACTGTGGAATTTCTTTTTGTTCCACAGGGGTATCACAGCGCCAGCAGCAACCGTCTTGAACTTGCTCGTTCGCCAGTACAGTTTCATCGTTTGGACACCAGTTGACTGAAGCTGTCTTTTTATAGACTAGGCCTTTCTCGTACAACTTAGTGAAGAACCATTGTTCCCAGCGATAATATTCTGGGGTACAAGTGGCGATTTCACGGCTCCAATCGTAACCAAAACCCAGCAGTTTCAGCTGGTTCTTCATGTACTCTATGTTTTCATAGGTCCATGGCGCAGGCGCAGTCTTGTTGTTAATCGCGGCATTTTCTGCGGGCAGACCAAATGAGTCCCAACCGATAGGCTGGAGCACGTTTTTGCCTTGAAGACGTTGAAAGCGTGCAACTACGTCACCTATGGTATAGTTGCGTACGTGTCCCATGTGGAGTCTGCCAGAAGGGTACGGAAACATCGAAAGGCAATAAAACTTTTCTTTGTTTGCGTCTTCAGTGACTTCGAAGGTTTTGTTGTCATGCCAGTGCTTTTGCACTAAGGCTTCAATTTCTGAGGGATTATATTGCTCTTGCATCACTCTATTTCCGGCAGTGCCGCCTATTATTTGATCTAACGCCATATCAGCGCGAGTAAGATCTGCATAGAATAAACTAGAAGCGATGCATTAAAAAGGTTCGTATGAAGGAGTATTGGTTATGAATGATAGAAGTAACGTGTTACTAGGACTGTATCAAGCCTTAATTACCGAAGTGAAAGCTCAATTTGCAGAAGATAACACGCTGACTGTAAAGAACTTATTTAACTCTGTCACTCAAGGTAAGGAGTTTTTACGTCTTAAACAACAGGCTGGAGAAGATGAGCTCGCTTTAGTAGAACAATTCTTAAAACGTGATATTACCAGTTTTCTTCGCGAGCAGAACGCCGATAGTCTGAGCCACAGCCAAACTGTGATTACTTTGGAGAATACGCTTTGGCATTGGTTGGGTGAAATAACCGATCGCAGCCAAGTGGAATGGCATGAATTAACGCAAGATTTTAAGCAAAATGGTTATTACAAAAGTGGCGACATAGTAAGTCAGGGCATCATGGTATGCACTAACTGTGGCAATGAAATGAGTATTGAATTTCCGAGTCCCATCCCTGATTGCCCAGAGTGTGATCACGAAGAATTTACCCGTGAGCCGCTAACGCCTTAGTCGCGTTAACGATCTTATTTCGTTAAAACGACGCATCTGCGTCGTTTTTTTTTGATCAATTAAACCGAAATCACCGCTATCTTAGTTAATCAGACAATATCAACTGTTCGTACGACAGTAACTGAGGATTTGGCCACCGAAAGGCGCCAATAAGAATTCAGTGTGAATGGGTTTATGTTGTGTGTGTTCGTAACCTAAGGTGACCATACGTTTACTGAATTTGGCATGATTACCACGACCGGGATCAACCAAGACCACATCGCAAACCGGTTTAGCATGCTGCTCAATAAATTGTGACAACAGATCGGCATGTTCTTGTTCGTACAAGAGATCGCTACCAATGATCAGATCAAATAAGCCTAAATTCGTTTCTGCATCAGCCCAGCCAGTGCGCACAAACGGGATCGCCCGACCATGATTTAAATCGACATTCTGCTTAAGGAAATTTCCTGATTCTGGGTGATAGTCGGTTGCTGTGATATCGGCGTGCCTATGGTTGAGCACTAGACTCGCGAGCCCAATACCACAGCCCACTTCAAGAATACGTTTATTGCCAATTTTGTAGTCTGCCATGTGGTGCGAGAGCACTTGGCTCGATGGCCAGACTATGCCAAATAACGGCCAAGTTGCGGAGGAAATACCGAGCTTTTCGGCTTCGCCATCTATGTCGTCAAATTCCTGATTGTCTCTTAGGGTTCTGACATGAATATCGAGATCGCCAAACTCGTGGGTTTGGTAGCGCACGCGAAGCAGTGCCATAGAGTTGCCTTGATGTGTACCTTGGTTAAGGAACGAGGTAATGGTACCAATCTATTGGCTATGCAGACACAGTAACAGCAACAGTAACTATGATTGGTATAAGGCCACGTCTAATCGTTCACCTTAACGTGTAACGCGCAATCAGCCTAATCTATTCGCAGATAATTGTGGGATAACACAGGTTAACTGAGTTTCAGCCTAACAACCTTGGGAGTTGATATCGTATTGCGGAGCAGTGCTGGCGTCGCTAGCTTGGGTGTAGCGGAAATAACATTGACCGTCATTCACTAAGGTGTCCCCGTTAAGATCATATCCTATGTAAGTGATATCAACGCCTTGATATTGAATGATGAGCTTTTCATCTGAGGTGATCCATTTTTCCACGTCGGTATTATCGAGATAACCCCATTTTAATCTGGTATCTGGCGTGCCATCGCCATTGAGGTCGATATCAATAATATCATCGCGGCCTGCAACGGCTTGGCTTCGCAGGCTGGGCATTTGGTTTTTTGAGTAGGCCAGCGTGTTGGCAGTTTTTACGCTGGCCTGTAATTGGCTCAAGGTTTGTACCCGAGCTTCTTTACTCAAACCGATAAATTTAGGCGCGGCAATGACAGCCAAGATCCCAAGCACAATAATGACCACAACCAGTTCAATCAAGGTAAAGCCAGCCGCATCTTGTTTATTGATTGGGTAATGCATGGTCTCTATCCTATTGCGCTTTAAAACGTCGGGCAAGACCAAGCAGAACGATTAAACCACAGAGCAGTAGCAGGGGTGTTTGGCCTAATATTGCGAACCAAGTTTGGCCTGTCACCAAGGGAATGGTTGCGCTTAGTACACCTGTTTCAAACTGGGGTAGGGATGCGGTGATATTGCCCTGTTCATCGACTACCGCTGTCACGCCGTTGTTGGTTGCCCGCAATAGAGGGCGCCCCAATTCAACTGCGCGCATTTGGGCGATTTCCATATGCTGTAATGGGCCGTTTGAACTACCAAACCAAGCATCGTTAGAGACAGTTAACAGTATATCTGTTCCTTGATTAACGCTGTCGCGTAATTGCTCTGGGAAGGCAATTTCATAACAAATCGCGGGCGCGATTTTATGGCCTAGGGCACTTAGATTTGGCTGTTGATATTCGCCTCTGGCAAAGGAGGACATAGGCAAATTAAAGAAAGGCGCAATCGGGCGCAGCAGCGCCTCAAAGGGCACAAACTCGCCAATCGGCAACAGATGATGTTTCTTAAATTGATTGCTACCATCGCCCTCATAGTCAGGGCCAGCTTGTTGTTTCTGATTATGATTACCAAGCACAATCAATGAATTATAAAACTCGTTATTTTGATGGCTGATAATGCCAGTGATGATTGAGGTATGGTTTAGATTGGCGACTTTATTGGCGTTATCTAAAAAGTCCTGCACCATAGATTCTGGCGCGGGAACTGCCGCTTCTGGCCAAATAATGATATCGGCATCAAAATGTTCGCGGGATAAATCCATGTATTTTAATAGGGTCGGCCACAGGGCGTCGGGTTCCCACTTCATGCTTTGGGGAATATTACCTTGCACCAGTGCCACTTTAACATTTTCACCCGTAGGATGAATGTCGGAAACCTTAGGTGCAGCCCAAACTGCCAGAATACTGAGTGGCAATAAAAGCAGTAAACTCTTATAACGCTTAGTAAAACAAAGGGCTAATGCACCTGCTAGCATGGCCAGCACAAAGCTTAACCCGAGTGCGCCTATGATACTGGCAAGGGGTTTAAGCGGCCCTTGGGTTTGAGAGTAACCTGCCCATAACCAGGGGAAACCTGTCATCACCCAGCCACGAGCCCATTCGGTCAAGGTCCACAGGGCGGGGAAGAGGGCGAGATTACGCCAAAGGCTAAACGTGGTTTCGCCATTTTTACAGAGTGTTTTAGTTAACCAAGCCAGCGCTAAACCTGTTAGTGCCGGATATAAGGCTAAATACAAAGCCAACAAGGCCATTAAGCCAACGGAGGCGATGAGCGGCATACCACCAAAGGTATCCATACTCACGTGTACCCAACTAATCCCTACGGCAAAGCAGCCAAACCCAAAGCTTAACCAATAGTAAAAGCTCGCCTTAGCGTCAAGCGCTCGGCTATGCCAGAGGGCAATTGCCATGGCAAACGGATAGATGATCCAAATGGAATAGGGCGCAAATGAAAGCGCCGTACTGGCGCCAAGGGCAAATGCCAGTACGAGTCTCAAAGCACTAGGTCGGGACTTTTGTTGGGCAAAAGCCCGGATTTGTTTTAGCACGAGTGATTATTCTACGTCTTCGCCAGTATTAGGATCGGGGAGTTTAACTCTGAGTTGGATTAAACGCCTTGTGTCAGCATTGATAACTTTAAATTCAATGCCTTCAATGATGATGCTCTCGTTGCGTTCTGGCAGATGGCCAAAGGCGTGTGAGACTAAGCCACCGACGGTATCAAACTCTTCATCGCTGAATTCAGTATTGAATTCTTCGTTGAAATCTTCGATTGGCGTCAAGGCCTTAACCATATAAACCGTGTTGCCGACTTTGCGGATCTCGGTTTCTTCCGTGCTATCGTGGTCGAATTCGTCTTCAATCTCACCGACAATTTCTTCCAAAATATCTTCGATAGTCACCAGACCTGACACGCCGCCGTATTCATCGACCACAATCGCCATATGGTAGCGTTGTGAGCGGAATTCTTTTAGCAATACATCGACGCGTTTGCTTTCGGGTACAACCACAGCAGGACGGATCACGCGGTCCAGTGAGAAGGGCTCATCACTGTTGGAGAAACCGTAAGGGATCAAATCTTTAGCAAGCAAAATGCCTTCGATATGGTCTTTATCTTCGTTAACGACGGGGAAGCGCGAGTGACCTGAACCAATCACAGTGGCGAGTAATTCTTCGACCGAGTTGTCTATCTGGAGGGCGACAATTTGAGCTCTTGGGATCATGATATCCCGAACACGCATATCAGAAACGTCTAATACACCTTTTATCATCTCGCGGGTGTCTTGAGTGATCAGATCGCGCTGTTCTGCACCATCAATCACATCGACTAAATCTTCGCGATTTTGAGGTTCGCCCTGAAATAGCTGACTTACTCTATCAAACCAACCTTTCTTGTGGGCGTTAGTACTCGGGGGGATATCGTCACTCATAGTTTTCTCATTAGCTTTTGATAGGGATTATCTTAGCTAACTATTGTTCCTTATATGGGTCAGTAAAGCCTAAGCCTTCAATGAGTTGGGTCTCTAACGACTCCATCTCTTCAGCTTCTTCATCTTCGATGTGATCATACCCTAGCAGATGCAAGCAACCATGTACAACCATGTGTGCCCAGTGCGCTTCTAAGGTTTTTTGTTGCTCACGTGCTTCATTTTCAACGACTGCCGCGCAAATGACAAGATCTCCTAGTAAAGGAAGTTCAATTTCTGGCGGTGCCTCAAAGGGAAATGACAACACATTGGTCGGTTTGTCTTTGCCGCGGTAGGTGCTATTGAGCATCTGACTCTCGCGGCTGTCGACGATACGTATGGTTAATTCAGCTTCATCCATGCTATTGCCAATCGCGGTTGTGACCCAAAGGGCGAATTGCTCGTCCGTTGGCAACCAGTCGCAGGTGGTGGCATGTTGAATATCTAAGGCTAAATCAAGACTCATGTGCTGCGGCTTCCTGTTGTTTCTGGTATTGGCTTTCTTTCTTGGCCTTTAAGGTTTGCTCTTTTAAATCAAAGGCCTCATAGGCTTCGACGATGCGAGCAACCACAGGATGGCGCACGACGTCTTGGGAGACGAAAAAGTTAAAGCTGATTTCTTCTACTTGGCTTAACACTTCAATCGCATGGCGTAGGCCGGACTTTTGATGTTTAGGCAAGTCGGTTTGCGTGATGTCGCCGGTGATCACGGCGCGGGAATTAAAGCCGATACGGGTAAGGAACATCTTCATTTGCTCGATTGTGGTGTTTTGGCTTTCATCGAGAATAATAAAGGCATCGTTCAAGGTGCGACCGCGCATATAGGCAAGCGGCGCCACTTCGATGACATTTTTCTCAATTAAGCGTTCCACTTTTTCAAAGCCGAGCATTTCGAATAGTGCGTCGTAGAGTGGACGTAAATAAGGATCGACCTTTTGACTCAAATCACCGGGTAAGAAACCAAGTTTTTCACCCGCTTCTACCGCTGGGCGAGTCAGCAAAATTCGGCGTACTTCTTGGCGTTCTAACGCATCCACTGCCGCTGCTACCGCAAGGTAGGTTTTGCCGGTTCCCGCAGGGCCGATACCAAAGGTAATGTCGTGGCGCACAATATTGGCCACATATAGGCTTTGGTTTGGATTGCGTGGCTTAATGACGCCGCGGCGGGTTTTGATATTAATGCTGCTGTCGTCGTTCGCGTCTTCTTGCTCTAGGGCGATGGCTTCTTGAATGGCGATATGGACTTGTTCAGGCTCAAGATCGGGCGTGCTGCCTTTGACCGTTTGGGTCTCGATATAGAGTTCTTTGAGTAAGTTGTTGGCGCTTAAACAATTGCGTGGCAGTCCGGTGATCTGGAAATGATTGTTCTTGCGGACGATTTCAACGCCAACGCGACGTTCTATCTGCTTGATATTGTCATCGAATGGACCGCACAGTGAAGCCAAACGGCGTGTTTCTGCGGGTTCGAGATACAGATTCATGGTAGTTAATTTACTGGACAAATAGCACTCCAAATAGCGAATAAGAAAGCAAGGTTGATGTCGCTAAATCCTTGCAAGATAATTTCAGTTTACGAGCCATGGCCGATAATTGCTAACGGAAAATAGCAATTGCCTCGGTAGACTTAAATAAAAGTGCGTGAAAGCAAAAGGGCGACTAAGTCGCCCTTTTCTATAGAGGTACTGTTTAAGCCGATTTAAAGCTTATGGCTTAAATTGAGTCACGCCCAGTTCATCATCTTGCTTGCGCTTGGCCAGAATTTCAGCCGGACGCAGGCTACGACGTAGATCCATTTCATCTTCGCCGCGGATAAAGACACCGCGCAGTGAGTTAGTGTAAACGTCGACGATTTCGACATCCACGAAAGTACCAATGTGTTTTGGCTGACCTTCGAAGTTCACTACTCGGTTGTTCTCAGTACGGCCGCGCAGTTCCATTGGATTTTTCACCGATGGACCTTCAACCAGAATTCGTTGCACTGTGCCCATCATGTGGCGGCTGTAGCGCATGGCTTGCTGGGTGATGCGGTCCTGCAGAATCGCCAGACGTTGCTTTTTCTCTTCCATATCGACGTTATCGGGTAAATCCGCCGCTGGCGTGCCCGGACGTGCGCTATAGATAAAGCTAAAGCTGTGGTCGAAACCTATGTCTTCAATTAATTTCATGGTATCGGCAAAGTCTTCTTTGGTTTCGCCTGGGAAGCCAATGATAAAGTCTGAACTGATTTGAATGCCTTCACGGGCTTTACGCAGGCGGCGGATAATTGACTTATATTCAATCGCCATGTGGCCACGCTTCATCGCCGTGAGAATACGGTCAGATCCCGATTGTACTGGCAAGTGTAAGAAGCTCACTAGCTCTGGGGTATCTTCGTAAACGTCGATAATATCTTGTGTAAATTCAATCGGGTGACTGGTCGTAAAGCGGATACGGTCGATACCGTCGATGGCCGCCACGAAACGCAGTAATTCCGCAAAGGTACAGATAGCGCCATCGTGAGTTGCGCCGCGATAGGCATTCACGTTTTGGCCTAGCAGGTTCACTTCGCGCACACCTTGCTCCGCCAATTGGGCTATTTCAAGGATGATGTCGTCCGATGGACGGCTGACTTCTTCGCCGCGAGTATAAGGTACCACACAGAACGAGCAATACTTGCTGCAACCTTCCATGATAGATACAAACGCGGTTGGACCTTCGGCACGGGGCTCTGGCAGACGGTCAAATTTTTCGATTTCAGGGAAGCTGATATCGATAACCGCTTTGTCACCACGGCGCACTTGCTCGATCATCTCGGGCAGACGGTGCAACGTTTGTGGGCCAAAAATAATGTCGACACATTGGGCTCTGTCTTTAATCGCTTTGCCTTCTTGTGAAGCAACGCAGCCGCCCACGCCAATAATCAAATTGGGATTTTTATCTTTAAGCGTCTTCCAGCGCCCTAGCTGATGGAACACTTTTTCCTGCGCTTTTTCACGGATTGAACAAGTGTTCAGCAGGAGAATGTCTGCCTCAGACGCTTCTTCAGTCAAGGTATAACCTTGGTATTCGCCTAACAGATCAGCCATCTTGGATGAGTCATACTCATTCATTTGACAGCCCCAAGTCTTGATATGGAGTTTCTTACTCATCAGTTGTGTCGCCCTAAGATGACCAATAAAAATAGCGCGACATTTTACCTGCTGTTATGGCTGCTGACCAGCTTTGTCCTCACTTTTACCTGTTGGCTTTTGCTGAGGGCGATACCCGTACAAATGCTAGTTTTTTATTACTGGCTTGTAGTTGGGCGAGGTTAAGACGGTTAACATGCTGAGCTTTGGCCATTTCCATCAAGCTATTACGCGCTTGAATGCCGATGTCTTCACGAATTTCGAGTCGAAATGCGCTCAACATTTCCGTGGTATGTTGATATAAGGCATAATCGAGCGGGTCGCGATAGGTCACTGTGATGGTTTCAATGTTTGGGCTCGCGGCAGAGTTAGTTGCTGAGCTAGCCGCGATGGCTTGGCCTAGCGGTGTAATGCCTAATATGAGTGCAGTGCCCAATGTAAATGCTGTGCCTTGTGTAAGTGCGCTGCAAATTAATAAGCGACTGGCTATGGGTAAAAGAGTCAGTGTTTTCATGACATCCTCGCTAATCTATACGGTGGATTCACTTGTTAACTCGTCCAATACGGCTTAGGGCTAGGTGCTAGTTAAGTGAGAGTGTTCAGCACGGATAACGCCAGCCAAATCACAAAATCTCGATTAAGTGATTTTGGCTATGATGCCCGTGCCACTTGAGTTTAGTCAGTGTTGAAACGGGTAAATCTTGTCTTTGTAAGCAACTGTGAGCAGACGGGCTGATAGCAACATTTGCTCACGTTTGAGTGCTAAGAGACATACTTTTGATACAAAGTTCGTGGCTTTCTTCTGCATAGGTTTAACCAATGCTATCTGGGTAAAATAGCTGGCGGATAGAAAGTGTAAAGACGTGCTTGGGCAGCAATAAACAAGGCAATAAAGGTGGTAACTAAGGTGGTAAGTAAGATGAGCCAAATTGATGAAACAAGTGCACCGATGACATCCGATACAACTCATTCTGACGTGACTCATGTTGATGTGATTCATTCAGACGTCACTCATGTTAAAGGCACTGATGTTAAAGGCACTGATGTTAAAGGCACTGATGTTAAAGACGCTGAGTTCGATGTCATTCTCGTCGGCGGCGGTATGGTCGGTGCGGCCACTGCTATTGGATTGGCCCAGCAGGGTTTGCAAGTGGCGGTGATTGAATCATTTGCGCCAGAGGCTTATCAAGCCGAGCAGCCGTTAGATGTGCGAGTCTCGGCCATCAGTGTGGCCTCTGAAACGCTGCTTGAACGTCTTGGCGCCTTGGACTCACTGCTGAAGATGCGCAATGTGCCTTATCTTGGCTTAGAAACTTGGGAGCTCGATGGCTGCATCACCCAATTCCACAGCTCGCAAATTGGCGCTAGTCATTTAGGTCATATAGTTGAAAACCGTTTAATCCAACTTGCCCTGTGGCAACAAATGGCGCAATTGGCGGGAATCACCTTATATTGTCCCGATAAAGTGGCGGCATTTAGCCGTAATAGTGATGGCGTCAGTGTGCACTTACAATCGAATAGTAAACTTAACGTTAAGTTATTGGTCGGTGCCGATGGTGCGCACTCGCAGGTACGCCAATGGGCGGGGATCGGTATTTCAGGGTGGGATTATGCTCAATCGGCGATGCTGATCAATATCAACACCGCACAGGGCCAGCAAGATGTCACTTGGCAGCAGTTTACGCCTAAAGGACCGCGTTCATTATTACCTCTGCCCGGCAACAACGCGTCGCTGGTGTGGTACGACGATGCCAACCGAATAAAACAGTTAATGCAGCTTAACAACAAACAGTTGGCCGAACAGATACGTTTGCATTTCCCTGCGCGCTTAGATGCCGATTTCACCGTTGAGAATAAAGGCAGTTTTGGCCTCACTCGTCGCCATGCCCAGCGCTACTATAGCCAGAACGTGGTGATTTTAGGGGATGCCGCCCACACTATTAATCCGCTCGCTGGCCAAGGGGTGAACCTTGGGTTTAAGGATGTTGAAGCGTTTTTGGCGGTCATCAAGGATGCATTGGCCCAAGATAATATCTGGTGGTCAAATGAAGTGCTGGCCCAATATCAGCGCAAACGCTATCGCGATAACCAGCTGATGATGACGGCGATGGATTTGTTTTACGCAGGTTTTAGCAACGATATCCTGCCGTTAAAGCTGCTGCGTAATGGCGCGTTAAAGTTGGCAAACATCGATTCTCCAATCAAAAAGACCGTCCTTAAATATGCAATGGGGCTTAATTAATCCTGAGTTGTTCTGCGTTCTGACTCAGTGTGATGACGTGGCATTTGTTGACTTGGGCTTTGAGTGCTAAAATGCCGCGTTTTTAGCAGCTATGGTCAGTTCAGTCGGCGCTTTGCGCGGCTGCCATCGACGAAATAACGATATTGAGTGTCATGAGCGAAATAAAATTAATAGTTGGTCTGGCTAACCCTGGTGCTGAATATGCGCACACTCGCCATAATGCGGGGGCTTGGTACGTACTAGAGTTAGCTCGAATTTGCGGCGTGACTTTAGTGGCCGACAGTAAGTATTTTGGCTTGACCGCCAGAGCCGTATTGCACGGAAAAGATGTCCGCTTATTGATCCCGACGACTTATATGAATCTAAGTGGTAAAGCCGTCGGTGCTTTGGCGAACTTTTTTCGTATCACACCGGAAGAGATTCTGGTCGCTCACGATGAACTCGATCTGCTGCCCGGAGTGGCTAAGTTCAAGCTCGGTGGCGGCCATGGCGGCCACAATGGTTTGAAAGATATTATTGCTAAACTGGCTAACGATAAAAACTTCTACCGTTTACGCTTAGGTATCGGTCATCCCGGTGATAAAAACCAAGTGAGTGGTTACGTACTGGGAAAAGCACCTGCTAAAGAGCAAGAGCTTATCGATGCGGCGATAGATGAAGCCGTGCGTTCTACCGAAATTTTGTTTAAGCAAGACATGGTGAAAGCCATGAACAGATTACACTCCTTTAAAGCGGAGTAGGTTTTGCCTTTGGCGAGACTCAAGTTAATTAACTAATTAATTCAGTAATGTGCTGCCATAGGGCAGGACGACTAAACCTCGCTGATGAGTGTGACTCGTTAGCCAATAATCGAGAGAAAGGTAAGCATATGGGTTTTAAATGCGGCATTGTTGGTCTTCCTAACGTAGGTAAATCAACGCTTTTTAATGCGTTAACTAAGGCTGGCATCGAAGCGGCTAACTTCCCGTTTTGTACCATTGAACCTAACACAGGTGTTGTACCTGTGCCGGATCCACGTCTGGATGCGTTAGCTGCGATTGTGAATCCACAACGTGTGTTACCGACCACTATGGAGTTCGTGGATATCGCAGGCCTCGTAGCTGGCGCATCTAAAGGCGAAGGTTTAGGTAACAAGTTCTTAGCTAACATCCGTGAAACCGATGCTATTGGTCACGTAGTGCGTTGTTTTGATGATGACAATATTGTTCACGTTGCTAACAAGGTTGATCCAGCTGGCGATATCGAAGTCATCAACACTGAATTAGCCTTAGCTGACTTAGACAGCTTAGAGCGCGCGGTTCAACGCCAGCAAAAACGTGCTAAAGGCGGCGATAAAGACGCTAAGTTTGAAGTGGAAGTATTAGAAAAAATGCGTCCAATTCTAGACGAAGCGAAAATGCTGCGCTCAATGGAATTATCTAAAGAAGAACTGGAAGCGGTTGCTTACCTTAACTTCTTAACCTTAAAACCGACCATGTATATTGCTAACGTGGCGGAAGATGGTTTTGAGAACAACCCACACTTAGACGCTGTTCGCGCCATTGCAGCGACAGAAAACGCTATCGTTGTTGCTGTGTGTGCCGCGATTGAATCTGAACTGGCTGAGATGGAAATCTCCGATCGCGATGAGTTTATGGCAGATCTGGGTATCGAAGAGCCTGGTTTAGATCGCGTTATTCGTGCTGGTTACCAATTACTGAATCTGCAAACTTATTTCACCGCAGGCGTGAAAGAAGTGCGTGCTTGGACTGTGCCAGTAGGTGCAAGTGCTCCACAAGCGGCGGGTGTTATCCATACCGATTTTGAACGCGGCTTTATTCGTGCACAAGTCATGTCCTATGAAGATTTTATTGCCCACAAAGGTGAAGCTGGCGCGAAAGAAGCCGGTAAGTTACGTGTGGAAGGTAAAACCTATATCGTTAAAGATGGCGATGTGATGCATTTCTTATTTAACGTATAACAAGGATTATCCAAGTAGTCAGTCTCGATAAATTAAGCTAAGTACGAGCAATAGTGTGTTATTTAGCACATCTGTTGCTCACTTTGGTGAAGTAATAGCCGAACAGCTTGGCCCAAGGGAAATAGCGAAAAAAAGCTGTTGACCTAGATACCTCGAATAAGCATAATACGCCCCGTTCCTCGCTGAGAGGGGCGCGTAATATCGAAGTGGCAATGTAGCTCAGCTGGTTAGAGCACAGCACTCATAATGCTGGGGTCGCAGGTTCAAGTCCCGCCATTGCTACCATTTTATTTAAGAAGCATATTCTTATATAAAATAGACGTCGATTTTACTCTAGCATTGATTGCTAGCATCTGTTCAAGATGTAAATATGAAGCTGTGCGGGAATGGTGAAATTGGTAGACACGCCAGATTTAGGTTCTGGTGCCGCAAGGTGTGAGAGTTCAAGTCTCTCTTCCCGTACCATTATATTTAAAATATAAGTTTGACATATGAATTTAGAAGCATCGGCAATAGCGGATGTTTGAAACAGAGTTAGTTGGGGTATCGCCAAGTGGTAAGGCACCGGGTTTTGATCTCGGCATTCCAAGGTTCGAATCCTTGTACCCCAGCCATTTTTTCTCAGTTTCCAAGTTGATTGGGGTATCGCCAAGTGGTAAGGCACCGGGTTTTGATCTCGGCATTCCAAGGTTCGAATCCTTGTACCCCAGCCATGGCAATGTAGCTCAGCTGGTTAGAGCACAGCACTCATAATGCTGGGGTCGCAGGTTCAAGTCCCGCCATTGCTACCATATTTAACTCTGTTAAAGTGATTTATCAGAGAAAAATCCAAAGCTGTTGAATAGACAATTTTGGTACATTTTGATGCGGGAATGGTGAAATTGGTAGACACGCCAGATTTAGGTTCTGGTGCCGCGAGGTGTGAGAGTTCAAGTCTCTCTTCCCGTACCATCAAAATGCAATCTTCGATAGAAGATTAAACAAGTTTATTGGGGTATCGCCAAGTGGTAAGGCACTGGGTTTTGATCTCAGCATTCCAAGGTTCGAATCCTTGTACCCCAGCCAAAAGTTAAAAAGCCTGTCTTCGGACAGGCTTTTTGCTTTCTAGCTTTTCACTATATCCTTACTATTCGTTTTCACTCTCTATCTGCTTTCGCATTATTCGCAGTTTGGTTTCTTTCGTTTTCTTCGTTTACCATTTCCCTTTTCTATCAATGTCCTTGCTATAGCTGGCTTGAATTTCTGTCGTTTGTTTTTATCTAGCCGTTTATAGGTTGGGTAACTCAATAATGATGTATTGGATTTTAAGTCGTCAGCGAGCTGAATAAGCCTTATCCGTTTAGTGCTGGGATGCAGAGCGTGGAGTGAAGTTTAGAGTTAGCAAGCATAACTAATCTATGAGTGAGCATAAGCTCCAACATAAGCACCAGCATAATAGCAGGCATAAGAAGCAGGGCTTGAATCAGGATATCTAAGAAGGGGAGTTGGCACTGTTATATAACGACAGTGAATACCACAGTGCCAGTTGATTAGGCACTGTGGTGAGCTGTGTTATTGCTTTTTGACTTCTGGCACGACAGGCAGCGATTTTATTTCCGCTGGAACTGCTGGCATTGCAGGTGTGGCTACTTTTGCTGCCGCATCAGTGATAGTTGCTGGCAATACAGCATGCTCAGTGACAGCACTTTGAACCGCGTTAACCTCACCCGTGGCAACCGCTTTGACGGCATTAGGCACTGCTAACTGTTGCTGCACTTGGTTCGCGCCCGCATCTAAGGCTTTTTGTTGTAACTTCTGTGGATCGGTATAGTCGGCTAATTCCTTCGGCCAACTTGGCACCCGTTTTTCTGTCTGATTACTGAATTGCTCAGAGATCACTAAGGGCGCGCCGCCTTTCATTAGCATGACTGCCATTTGGTTGGTTTCTGAGTTCCAAACTAGACCCGCTTTTTCTGCCATCTCAGGTACAGGAGTATAAGTTGACACTAAATAAATAAGTGGACCTTCCTGCTGGATCTTATCGGCCGTTTTGAGCAGCGACAGAGTGGTATCGTAATTTTTACCCAGCAATTCCTGCATACGGTTTTTGATGAGTGGCTGTTCGAATAAGCCGACATCATTTGGATCTAAACCGACCAGGGGTTTGAGCAGGGCCCACATCAGTTGACCTTGGGGTGACATTAATAAGAGTGGAGCAACACAGGCGTTGAGCATTAACGCGAGCCACAGAATATGCAGGCAGCGCATTTTTTTGAGCAGAGATGTACTCAAGATGATATTTCCTTGGGAGTACCAGCAAGTCGCCGGCGGCGGATTGTAGCCGATTGTAATGAGGTAAACGAGAGGGGGCGTAAAGTAAATTTTATGCCAAAAAGTTAGCGTGAATGTTGGATTTTATCCCTATGAATCCAATGAGTATTTACAGATGATACCGTAAATGACTTGCTGCTAATTTAATCAAAGATAATGGCTTTTGAGTGTTAAATGCAGATTTGCCTGTAAGCGGTTTATTTTTCAGTCTTATTCTTCAATCCTACATTTCAGCTTCTTTTGCAGTATTGAATATGTAAAGTTTGTAAACTTTGTTCTATTTGATAATTGATCTCATTTAATCTCGCACATTAAATTAGTTTAATGCAGCTCATTTCAGTTTTAGGCTGCATAGGGAAAGCCGATTCTGGAGGCATTTCTCTTCGGGTTGCTTTTGAGAGTGCACCATTGAAATTAAGAGTCAGTAAGTCGTCTTTGTCCTTTGCTCGAATTATCCATGTTTATGTGTCTATGGCGTTGTTGCTGCTGATGCTGTTTTTTGCGGTGACAGGCATAACGTTAAATCACCCTAATTGGTTTTCTCAAGCGGATCAGGAACCTAAACGGGAGCAAGTGCCCATCCCTGCCTATTTATTACCCGTTGATACACAAGATGCACAGTGGCGCTTGGCAACGGGCCATTGGCTGAAAAGTGAATGGGCGATGGATATGGCCACTGCTGACATAGATGAAGACGAAATTAGCTTAGTCAGCAAAGGGCCCGGCACTTACCGCAGCCTGACGTTGGACTTACTCGACGGCCAAGCCTATGTCGAAACCTTAGAGTACGGTGTTGTTGCTGTAGTGAATGATTTGCATAAGGGCCGTAACACAGGCACAGCATGGGCTTGGATACTCGATCTTAGCGCCGTGCTGATTATTTTGTTTTCGCTTACTGGGGCTTACTTATTATTGCCTCAAACCAAGCGCCTCAAAAAGTCATTGTTATACATGGTACTTGTCAGCGGTAGTTGCGGACTTGTGTATGTTTATTTCGTTCCATAAGGAGTGTAGACCGAGTATGCGTCATCTTATTCGTACCATTGCGGTGAGTGCTTTGTTTGTGAGTTCTGCTGCATTTGCGGCGCCGCAAATGACTGTTAATTTAACCTTGCCGGAAATTACCGAAGGCCAATACCACAGACCCTATGTGGCCGTGTGGGTTGAAAATACCCAAGGGCAACCGGTAAAAACCTTAAGCCTTTGGGTTTGGGATGAAGGCCATAAATGGCTTAAAGACATCCGTCGTTGGTGGCGTAAAGCGGGTCGTGACGATATGAGTTTTGTTGATGGTATTGCATCTGCCACACGTCCTGCGGGTCATTACAAAATCGATTGGGATTTAAAAGATGAGGCAGGCAAAGCGCTCGAGCCTGCTCGCTACACTGTGTTTATAGAAGTGGTGCGTGAGCATGGCGGCCGCGATCTCGTTCGACAAAACATCGATTTAGCTGCGGGGGACTTCTCTGTGCAGTTACCCGCCACCACTGAAACCGGCGTTATCGACATACGCTTAAGCGGCATGGCTCGCTGAGCCTGCTACTGAATATATTGCCCGTACATTACTCGTTAAACTTAAGGAAAAGGCATGAAATTACGTCTTATTGCATTACTCGGCACACTTTGTATTAGCCCGTTGGCAAGCAGCCACGACAGATGGATTTTACCTAGCCACTTTAACGTTTCGGCCGAAAGGCAAGAAGCCGTGTGGATAACCTCTGATGTGTCTGCCAGCAATCAAGTGTTTATGATGGATAAACCTTTCAGCGCCAGTGACGTACGTGTGTTACTGCCTAATGGTGAGTCAAGCTCTCCAAGCTCAAGTTATACCGGCGGCCGTAAGTCGGTTTTTGATGTGCAGTTGCTGCAAGATGGCACCTATAAGTTCGAGAAAGAAGTTACGCCGCGTTATTTCTCCCGCTATAAAGTGAAAGGCAAAGAAGGCTTTGTCCGCAGTCGTTTAGATAAAAAAGCGACCGCCGCTGTCATGCCAAAGGGAGCCTCTGAATTAGAAGGTTCTTTAAATGTATCGCGAGTGGAAACCTACGTGACTCGAAATAAGCCGACAGATAAGGTTTTGGCTCCTAAGGGCGAGTATTTGGAATTAGTCCCTGTGACCCATCCTGCCGATATCGTTGAAAATGAACCCGCCACATTGCAGTTTGTTTATGATGGTAAACCCGTTGCAGGCGTCAGTGTTGCGATTATGAAAGACGGCAGCCTATACCGAAACAAGCCTGAAGAAATCGCCTTAACCTCAGATAAAGACGGTAAAGTAGCCATGACCTTGCCAGCGGCGGGACGTTATCTTTTACATGCATCGATTGAACGTCCAAACTCAGACACTTCCCTTGCCGATAAAACCGTTAGTGAAATTTTCCTTACGTTTGAAGCTGGACTTGAATAGGATTCAGTCTTCCGCTCAAGTGAGTAAGCGTTATAAGTGACTCGTTATAAATGATTTAGCGTTATAAATGACGTAATGTTCACCGTTAAATGCCCACAACCTCTACGGCGAGTGGGCATTTTTGTATTCAAAACCCTTTATCTATACGGCTATTAATCAATGCCGTAACTATGATTCTATCTGGCTCGCGGATTTAGATTTCATTGCTGGTAACTCTGCTTAAGGTTGGGTAAGCTGCGTCAATGCATTGTTCTTGATGCATCAAAGGCGCATAACGATTAGAATAGCGCAATTCCACCCTCATTTGACTGTGTTGACCTTAGCGTTGGCACGGGTTGCTTTTGTTTTAAAGGAGACGAAAGAAGTTATGACTAAGGTTCCTATGACAGTTGTCGGTGCAGAGCAGCTGCGTAAAGAGTTAGATATTCTCAAGTTTGACCGTCGCCCTAAGATCACTGAAGCCATTGCTTCAGCGAGAGAGTTAGGCGACCTGAAAGAAAACGCGGAATACCATGCGGCTCGTGAGGAACAAGGTATTTGTGAAGCACGTATCCGTGATATTGAGGGTAAGTTATCTAACGCGCAAATTATCGACGTCACTAAGATGGTGAACAACGGTCGTATCATTTTTGGCGCCACTGTAACTATTTTGAATCTCGATACCGACGTTGAAGTGACTTATCGCATAGTCGGCGATGATGAAGCGAATATTAAAGAAAACCTGATTTCAGTGAACTCACCGATAGCCCGTGGCTTAGTGGGTAAAAATGAAGGTGATGAAGTGTCGATTACCACACCTGGTGGCATGACTGATTACGAAATCATCTCAGTACAGTATTTATAATCAGCGAATCGATTTAGCTATCGAGTCTGCTAAATCCTACCGAGAGTGTGATTCTCGCTCGTTCTAAAACCGCCCTAGGGCGGTTTTTGTTATTTGCTAATTGAGTTTGTATACGTGTTTAGGATTTGTGTTTTGCTTTCGAATTTAAGGTTTAGCCAAGGATGGAGAAGGCGCTTCAGGGTTGAACTCGAAAGATGGATAAAGATTAATTTGTCTCTTGGTGCACTTTTACTTAAGCTGCAACTCTAGAGCTTCATCAGAAAGTTTTATCAGAATTAACTCAGTATTGTGTAATTGATTTAGCGCGAGTTTCGCTTTATAAACCCACAGTTATGTAGCAAAAACTAAGTATGACTGGGTTTATCTTTCGTTTTATAAGAGGGCACGCTTTGGTAAAACATTGGCGTACAGGATTGATGTTAGTTTGCGTGGCGATCATGTTGATCGCGCACTCGGCTAGCTATACGCCAAAAACCTCAGTACAACGCAGTGATGCCGCTCGTCATTATGTTCAGAAACACACAACTCTGAAGCAAACGGCTCAGAAACAAACGGTTCAGATGCATACTGTGGGACTTGATAGCTCAACTCACCATGCAATGCCAAGCGCTGAGCCTCAAAGCTTGCCCGATGCCGACGCTATCACCCAAGACAATGCACAGCTCAATGCCCAATCTAATATACAGTCTGATGCGCAAATCGTTGAAAGTTGCTGCTCATTGAATACTCATGATGCCAATCGCGTCAATTCAGACTCAGCATCCCAGCCAATACCTTGTCCAAGCTCAGATTACGTGAGTCATTCGGACGACTTAAATTTTGCCCCAATAAATTCGCCGCGCTTTATCAGTCTTGCCCAGCACGATGTGCGTGAGGTGAAGCCGGTATATGTACTTGCGTTAGACTTTACTGCTGAACCGACACCCAATGTCGTTGAACCGACCGATCTAGATATCGCATCAGATTGGACGCTTTCAGCTGTATCTTCCCCCGCCCGAATTTCGGGTTGGAAAGTCTCAAATCTTCAATATCGATTTAGCCAACAAGCCGCTTAACCCACCTATTTAGGTGTGCTATCTACTGGAGTCTGCTCCCGTAGAACTTGCATGCCATTGCATTTTTGTTCTCACCGAAATCATCTCTATCGCGGCTATATTCGCTGTGATGACTTGAGTCTAACTGGCTAAATTTGCTGGTGCTCAATGATAGGTTTCGGACTGATATCAATATGTTCGCTTAGCTTTTGATTTCAAAGTTAGGTGATAAATAGCGAGTTAATCCCATGGAAAGAAAACCCAATAAACGGCTGCTAAATCACTATTCAGCTTGGAAATATATAGTCCTTATCGTCACCATCATAGTGATGTTATTCAGTGCCTTGCCAACATTTTATGGTGAGGATGCCGCGGTGCAAGTGGGCGCTAAGGCGGGGCTAACACTGACGCCCGTAACCCTTAGAGATAAGCTGCAAGCTGAAGGCGTGACGGTAAAACGCATCGACCAAAAAAATGGTGAAACCCTGATTGTCCTCGATGCGGATAACCAACAAACCTTAGTCAAAACCTTGGTTTCGTCTATGGTGACAGAGCCCAAAGAGTTGACCTTATCCCTTGCCAGTGCCGCGCCGAGTTGGTTGCAAAACTTAGGTTTTCAGCCGATTAAACTAGGGCTCGACTTACGTGGTGGGGTGCAGTTTCTACTCGATGTGGATGTTGACCCTGTGTATCAAACTCAGGCAGAGGCGCTGGTTGATTCGCTACGTCAATTTATCCGTGAGCAGAAGATCCGTGGTGCCAGCGTCTATTTAGACCAAGCTAGCCAGTTAAACCTGACATTGCCCGATAATGACGCTCGCGCCGCCGTGCGTCAGATGATGAAACAGTCTTATCCCAATTGGCAATTATCTAATGCCGATGGCGCGGGTTTACAGATTAAGTTGAGCCAAGAGGAACAAACAAAGCTGCGTAATTTGACCGTGCAGCAAAACCTGCAAGTTATGCGCAGTCGTATTGAAGAACTCGGCATCACTGAAGCTTTAGTGCAGCGTCAAGGCGAGCATCGAATCCGGATTGAATTACCTGGCGTACAAGATCCTGCTGCCGCGAAAAACGTCATTGGTGCTACGGCGAGTTTGGCTTTTTTTGAGGTGAAAGAGTCAGGTTCTGTGAATGCGCAAGTGCTGAAGGATAAATCTGGCAAGCCTATTTATGTGAGCCGCTCGCCAGTGCTGGGTGGCGATCACATTGTCGATGCCAGAGCGAGTTTAGGGGAGATGGGCATGGCCGAGGTGAACATTAATCTCGACCGTGTCGGCGGGCAGAAAATGTCTGAGTTTTCGCGTACTAATATCGGCAAACCTATGGCGACGTCTTACAGCGAGTACAGTCGTGATGAACAAGGTAAGGCCAAGCAAACTCAAGAGATTATCAGCGTTGCGACCATTCAATCCCAGCTTGGCGATCGCTTTCGCATCACAGGTGCGGGCACCTATCAAGAAGCGCAGCAATTAGCCTTGTTACTGCGAGCTGGCTCTATGACGGCGCCAGTAACGATTGTGGAAGAGCGCACCATTGGCCCAACGCTAGGTGCTGAAAACATTGAAAACGGTTTTGCAGCGCTTGGTCTAGGTATGGGCATTACCTTGTTGTTTATGGCGCTTTGGTATCATCGTCTCGGTTGGGTGGCGAATATTGCGCTGATTTCTAACATGGTGATCTTGTTCGGCCTACTGGCGCTTATTCCTGGTGCTGTGCTGACCTTACCCGGTATTGCTGGCTTGGTGTTAACAGTCGGTATGGCTGTCGATACCAACGTGCTGATTTTTGAGCGAATAAAAGACAAGTTAAAAGAAGGACGCAGTTTTGCGCTGGCAATTGATACGGGGTTTGATAGTGCGTTTTCGACCATTTTCGACGCTAACTTCACCACTATGATCACGGCTGTCGTGCTGTATTCCATCGGTAATGGCCCAATTCAAGGTTTCGCCTTGACCTTAGGTCTAGGTCTGTTGACCAGCATGTTTACCGGTATCTTTGCTTCAAGAGCCTTGATTAACTTAGTTTACGGACGTGATGCTAGTCGTCATGTGAGGGTATAAGCATGAAAAATATCAATCTAACAAAATGGCGTTATGTCTCCAGTGCTATCTCAATTTTATTGATGATAACGTCATTAGCCATCATAGGTGTAAAGGGTTTTAACTGGGGATTAGACTTTACCGGTGGTGTGGTGACTGAAGTTCAGCTCGATAGAAAAATCACCAGCAGTGAGTTACAACCTTTGCTTAAGGCTGCCTATCAGCAGGAAGTCTCTGTGATCTCGGCCAGTGAGCCGGGCCGTTGGGTATTACGCTATGGTGATATAAAGAGTGCTGATACTGAGCAAAGCAATGTCGATATTCAGCAGGCATTAGCGCCACTTAACTCTGAAGTGCAAGTCCTTAACAGCAGCGTTGTTGGGCCGCAGATTGGTCAAGAACTGGCGGAGCAGGGTGGGTTAGCGCTGTTAGTTGCTATGCTGTGTATTTTAGGCTATTTAAGTTATCGCTTCGAGTGGCGACTCGCATCGGGTGCTTTGTTTGCGCTAGTGCACGACGTTGTCTTCGTTCTGGCGTTTTTTGCGCTGACGCAGATGGAGTTTAATTTAACGGTACTGGCGGCTGTGCTGGCGATTTTAGGCTATTCGTTAAATGACTCGATTATCATTGCTGACCGTATCCGTGAATTATTGATTGCTAAGCCAAAGCTTGCGATTCAAGAAATTAATAACCAAGCGATTGTGGCGACATTCTCCCGTACTATGGTGACGTCAGGGACAACCTTAATGACGGTCGGTGCGCTGTGGATCATGGGTGGTGGGCCGCTGGAAGGATTCTCGATTGCGATGTTTATCGGTATTTTAACTGGGACATTCTCATCGATTTCTGTTGGCACCTCATTGCCTGAGTTATTAGGTTTAACGCCTGAGCATTATAAGGAACAAGTGATTTCTGATACGCCTTAGTGCTTTATTTTAATTTGTAGTAAAAACAAAGAGGCCACTCAATTGAGTGGCCTCTTTGTTAACACAATAAAAATCAAGAAAAATTACTTTGCCTTTGGCAAAGCAATCTTCATTTCTGGTGATTGACGATAAATCACCAGAATATGACCAATAAGTTGCACTTTTGCGGATTGAGTTTCACGTACTATGGCATCAACGATGGCATTTTTTAGCTCTCTGTCGGCAGAGGCTACTTTCACTTTAATCAATTCATGATAAGCGAGTGCGCTTTCAATTTCAGCGAGTACACCTTCAGTCAATCCATTGGCACCAAGCAGCACCACTGGCTTTAGCGGATGCGCTAGACCTTTTAAATGCTGTTTTTGTTTGGTTGTTAAGTTCATTTCTACCAACTTTTGCTGAGTTACTGTTGAAAAACGGCTATTCTACCCTTATATAGCCTTTGTGTAACTCTCAATTGTTGCGGATTTTAAATGTCAGGTATAAAACGTACGGCCAGTTCTAATCGCTGGATGCTAGAACACTTTGATGATCACTATGTCAAACTCGCCCAAAAAATGGGCTTGCGATCTCGCGCTGCGTTTAAGCTTGAGGAGATCCAGCAAAAGGATCAACTGATTCGCCCAGGCATGACTGTGGTTGATCTCGGTGCTGCTCCGGGAGGTTGGTCTCAAGTGGCAGTTAAATTAGCGGGAGATAGAGGTAAAGTCATCGCCTGTGACATTTTGCCTATGGATCCCATCGTCGGGGTAGACTTTCTGCAAGGGGATTTTCGTGAAGATAAAGTCCTTCAAGCATTACTTACTCGCGTCGGTGATGCTAAGGTTGACGTTGTGTTGTCTGATATGGCGCCCAACATGAGTGGTTCAGATAGTGTTGATCAACCCCGTGCCATGTATTTAGTGGAGTTGGCGTTAGATATGTGCCATCAAGTATTGGCTCCTAATGGCTGTTTTGCGGTAAAAGTCTTTCAGGGGGAGGGCTTTGACGAATACATGAAAGCGGTAAAAGCAGTGTTTAAAGTCGTTAAAACACGTAAACCAGACTCTTCACGGGCGCGTTCCCGTGAAGTCTATCTTGTGGCGACTGGGTACAAGTTGTAGTAACCTAGCGTTAATAATCGCAAGACTTAATGAGGTCTAGTAATTTGAGTGACATGGCAAAAAATCTAATACTCTGGGTTGTCATCGCCGTTGTGCTGATGTCAGTGTTTCAGGGTTACTCCCCCTCTTCTTCGTCATCGCAGAAGATGGATTATTCTACCTTCTTAGATAATGTCCGTGATGGGCAGGTCGCAACTGTTGAAGTTAAAAGCGACCAACGTACTATTGAAGGTGCTAAGCGAACGGGTGAAAAGTTCACGACTATCATGCCGTTATATGACCAAGATTTAATTAATGATCTTGATCGTAAGGGCATCACCATGAAGGGCCAAGAAGCCGAAGAATCTGGGTTCCTAACCCAAATCTTCATCTCTTGGTTCCCTATGTTATTGCTTATCGGGGTATGGATTTTCTTCATGCGCCAGATGCAAGGCGGCGGTGGCAAAGGCGCTATGTCCTTTGGTAAGAGCAAAGCCAAGCTGATGAGCGAAGATCAGATTAAAACGACGTTTGCCGATGTTGCTGGTTGTGACGAAGCAAAAGAAGAAGTCAAAGAGTTAGTTGATTATCTGCGTGACCCAACTAAATTCCAAAAATTGGGCGGCCGTATTCCAACGGGCGTACTGATGGTGGGTCCTCCAGGTACAGGTAAAACCTTGCTGGCGAAAGCCATTGCGGGTGAATCTAAAGTACCTTTCTTCACTATCTCGGGTTCTGATTTCGTTGAAATGTTCGTTGGTGTTGGTGCATCCCGTGTGCGTGACATGTTCGAACAAGCGAAAAAGTCTGCACCTTGTATTATCTTTATCGATGAAATCGATGCGGTCGGTCGTCAACGCGGCGCGGGTTTAGGTGGTGGTCATGATGAACGTGAGCAAACACTGAACCAAATGCTGGTTGAGATGGACGGCTTCGAAGGTAATGAAGGCGTTATCGTTATCGCGGCAACTAACCGTCCAGACGTACTCGATTCTGCACTGCTGCGTCCAGGTCGTTTTGACCGTCAAGTGGTCGTTGGCTTACCAGACGTGCGTGGTCGTGAGCAGATTTTGAAAGTGCACATGCGTAAAGTGCCGCTTTCTGAAGATGTGAAAGCGAGTGTAATTGCCCGTGGTACACCAGGTTTCTCTGGTGCTGACTTAGCTAACTTAGTGAACGAAGCGGCCCTGTTTGCGGCTCGTGGAAATCGCCGAGTTGTGGGCATGGAAGAATTTGAGCGTGCAAAAGATAAAATCATGATGGGTGCTGAGCGCCGTTCTATGGTGATGTCTGAAGCTGAAAAAGAAATGACTGCATACCACGAAGCGGGCCATGCGATTGTGGGTTGTTTAGTACCAGAGCACGATCCTGTGCATAAGGTCACTATTATTCCTCGCGGCCGTGCGCTGGGTGTCACTTTCTTCTTACCCGAAGCTGACTCCGTGAGTCAGAGCCGTCGTAAGTTAGAAAGCCAAATTTCAGTCGCATACGGCGGTCGTTTAGCTGAAGAGCTTATCTACGGTAGCGAAAAAGTGTCGACTGGTGCATCACAGGACATCAAATACGCGACCTCTATTGCGCGTAACATGGTGACTCAGTGGGGCTTCTCGGACAAGCTAGGTCCATTATTGTATGCCGAAGAAGACGGTGAAGTGTTCTTAGGTCGCAGTATGGGTAAAGCCAAAGCCATGTCCGATGAAACTGCAACTATCATCGACGCTGAAGTGAAAGTCTTTATCGACAAGAACTACGCGAGAGCGAGGCAGATATTGACGGATAACCTCGATATTCTGCACTCGATGAAAGAAGCCTTAATGAAGTATGAAACCATTGATTCACTTCAAATTGACGATTTAATGAAGCGTCGTGAAGTGCGTCAACCTGCCGATTGGCAAGTGGATGACCATGGTTCTAACGACAAAGGCAGCGGTCATGGTGAGCCAGCTGAAAAAGCTGAAGATACTGTGACTACAATGTCTGTTGAACCAGACTTGAAAGAGCCTGATGAATCACCTGTTAAGTAATTTGTTGTGAGATAAAAGAAAACCCCGTAAAGGGGTTTTCTTGTTTTACCTTGTTAGCAATTTGACTGTGCTGCCATTTATCCACTTTGCCATTACTGATATTTCGCCTCTGACATCAGTCGCCTCAGATAGAAAGTGAAGGCTAAAACTAATGACGCAAGTTATGCCTATAGGTAAAATCGTAAGTGTTCGTATTACTGGAGTAAATGCGTGTTTGAACTGATTGCTGGCACTAAACGCCTCGCGTTATCTTCGCCCATTGTGATGGGCATTTTGAATGTCACTCCCGATTCCTTTTCCGACGGTGGTCAATATTCTTCCTATGAACTTGCCTGTCAGCATGCCGATGACATGGTGGCTCAAGGCGCAGGGATGATAGACATTGGTGGGGAGTCGACAAGGCCCGGCGCCGCCGAGGTGAGCCTAGCCGATGAACTTGCGCGGGTGATCCCGTTAGTAAAATATGTGGCGGCGCACCATGATGTGTGGATTTCTGTCGATACCAGTAAAGCTGAAGTGATGCGCCAAGCTGTCGCTGCGGGTGCACACCTGATTAATGATGTGCGTGCCTTGATGGAACCTGGTGCGCTCGAAGCTGCCGCAGAGTTGCACGTCCCGATATGTCTAATGCATATGCAGGGCGAGCCGAAGAGCATGCAGTCTTCGCCGACGTATTATGATGTTATTGAAGAAGTTTCTAGCTTTTTAATCGAGCGGATTGACGCTTGTATACAAGCTGGGATCCCCCGTGAATTACTCATACTTGATCCGGGATTTGGCTTTGGTAAAAGCTTAGAGCATAACTATGAATTACTGGAAAAACTAGACTCTTTTACCAAGTTTGATTTACCCGTATTGATAGGATTGTCTCGTAAGAGCATGATAGGGAACCTCTTAGCAAAACCGACCTCAGAGCGTCTTGCTGGGAGCCTTGCTGGCGCTATGATAGCCGCCCAAAAGGGAGCTCATATCATTCGCGTACATGACGTTGCTGCAACTGTGGATATGCTCAAAGTGTTACAAGCGACACAAGCGTATTTTTAAGCATCGTTATGCTCTCGTTAAGCATTTAATTAATATTATGATCCCAAATCATTGGGACACATTTGAGTTTGTGGGGCGATATGAAAGAACGTAAATTTTTTGGAACTGACGGTATTCGGGGAAAGGTCGGTTCAGGTCAAATGACGCCTGAGCTTGCACTGAAATTAGGTTGGGCAGCGGGTCGCGTATTATCCCGCAGTGGTACCAAAAAGGTGATCATAGGTAAAGATACCCGTATTTCGGGTTATATGTTTGAGTCGGCATTAGAAGCGGGTCTTTCTGCCGCAGGTCTTAATGTGATGTTAATGGGGCCTATGCCCACGCCTGCTGTCGCCTATTTGACGCGTACGTTTCGCGCCGAAGCAGGGGTGGTGATCAGCGCATCACACAATCCTTATTACGATAACGGCATTAAATTTTTCTCGACCGACGGCAGTAAGTTAGACGATAACTTAGAGCTAGAAATCGAAGCTGAGCTTGAAAAGCCCCTCGTTTGTGTTGAATCACATCTGCTTGGCAAAGTGTCGCGTATTGAAGATGCCCGTGGCCGTTATATCGAGTATTGCAAAGGTAACTTCCCTGCAGAACACACGTTAACTGGGTTAAAAATTGTGGTCGATTGTGCCCATGGCGCAACTTATCATATAGCGCCTGCCGTGTTCCGTGAGTTAGGCGCTGAGGTGATTGCCATTGGTGATAAACCCAACGGGATGAACATCAATGATAAAGTGGGCGCGACGTCCATGGGCAAAATTTGTGAAACCGTTCTAGCCGAAAGTGCCGATTTAGGTATTGCTCTCGACGGTGACGGTGACCGTATTATGATGGTCAACAGCAAAGGCGAAGTGATCGACGGCGATCAAATTTTATATATTCTGGCCTGTGATGCGAAATCCCGTGGCGTATTACGCGGTGGTGTAGTTGGTACGTTAATGTCAAACCTTGGGCTTGATCTCGCCTTGCAAGCATTAGACATCCCCTTTGCGCGTTCGAAAGTGGGCGACCGTTATGTGATGGAACTACTTAAAGAACTCGACTGGCGCATCGGCGGTGAAAATTCAGGGCATATCCTTAATCTTGACCACGGCACAACCGGTGATGGTATTGTCGCGGGGATTTTAGTGTTAGCGGCCATGCGTCGCCAAAATGCCACGCTAGAAGAACTGACTTCGGCGATGGAAATGTTGCCACAGGTGTTAGTCAATGTGCGCTTTGAGGGCGAGCATGACCCACTTAAGTCAGATAAAGTAAAAGCGGCGCAGGCACAGGTTGAATCTGAGCTTGGCGTACGTGGTCGAGTACTATTACGTAAGTCAGGTACTGAACCTTTGATCCGCGTCATGGTAGAAGGTGACGATCATAGTGCAGTATTGGCGCACGCAAATTTGATTGCGGATGCGGTAAAATCGGCAAGCTAATATTTGCTTATTTTGTAATGAGTGCGGCTGATACCAATTTAAAATTAAGGTGTTAGCTGCACAAATGAACAGAAATCAGCTTTGGCGTGTAAAAAATAAGCATTCCAACCTGATATCTGAAAAAATTCGAATTTAGCTATTGTAACTTAATAAGTGGTTCGCTATTATTCACGCCGCTTTCAGAGGAGACAGTGATGGCACTCAGACGTCCTATGGTAGCTGGCAATTGGAAGATGAACGGCAGTGCGGCATTAGCCCAAGAGTTGTTCAAAAAATTTGCCTCTAAGCTCCAAAATGATTCAGCTGAAGTGGTTTTATGCCCGCCTTCTATCTATCTAGAGAGCGTTAGGCAACTGCTAGAAGCAAACAAGGAAGCGTTAGACGGTTCACTTGTTAGGATGGGCGCACAAAACCTGAGTCAACATGACTTTGGCGCTTATACCGGAGAAGTTTCAGGTCAGATGCTCAAAGATTCAGGATGTCGATATGTGATTATCGGGCATTCAGAACGTCGCCGTATGTACGGAGAGACGAGTAATATCGTAGCGGAGAAATTCGCCGCTGCACAAAAGCATGGCTTAACTCCCATTTTATGTGTGGGTGAGTCAGGTCCAGCACGTGAAGCAAGACGCACCTTTGAGGTGATTGCGGAAGAGTTGGATATAGTGATCCAGAAAAATGGCACTATGGCTTTTGATAACGCCATTATCGCCTACGAGCCACTTTGGGCTGTAGGGACAGGTAAAAGCGCTACACCAGAGCAGGCACAAGAAGTTCATGCGTTTATTCGCAAACGCCTCTCTGAAGTGTCTCCGTTTATCGGAGAAAATATCAGGATTCTCTACGGTGGTAGTGTAACACCTAGTAATGCTGCAGATTTATTTGCCCAACCTGATGTTGATGGTGGACTGATTGGCGGTGCTAGCTTAAACTCTAGCGAGTTTTTAAGTCTGTGTACCATAGCGATGAGCGCATAAAATGTATGAAGTTCTAGTAGTTATTTACTTGTTGGTTGCATTAGGTCTGATCGGCTTAGTATTAATTCAGCAAGGTAAGGGAGCTGACATGGGGGCCTCTTTTGGCGCCGGTGCATCAGGTACTCTGTTTGGTTCAAGCGGTTCAGGTAACTTCCTGACACGCACTACTGCGATTCTTGCCATTGCGTTTTTTACTTTAAGTCTGCTGATTGGCAACTTAAGTGCAAACCACGCAAAAAATGAAGATTCATGGAAAAATTTAGGTTCAGACACTGAACAGGTCACACAACCTGTTGAGCAAGGAACCCAAAAGTCAGAAACGAAAATTCCTGACTAGTAAAAGGTGTCGCCGAGGTGGCGAAATTGGTAGACGCGCAGCCTTGAGGTGGCTGTGACCTAACGGTCGTGCGGGTTCAAGTCCCGCTCTCGGCACCAAATATAACTAAGAAAGACGAGATAAGTTCTCTCTTAGTTATTGCAAGAAATGACGATAGTCAATATACTTGCACACAGTTGACGCGGGGTGGAGCAGCATGGTAGCTCGTCGGGCTCATAACCCGAAGGTCGTCGGTTCAAATCCGGCCCCCGCAACCAGCTCCTAGTAACGAATAGTCTTTGAATTCGTTATGGTTTACAGGTTCTTGAAATTAATGACCTCGTGATTACGGGGTTTTTTGTTATCTGGGACTTTTAAATTTGTCGCATGCTTCGTATGTGGCGTTGTACTAGGGCTATTAAGCCCTTTTTTGTTTTTTCGGGGGTCAATCTTGGCAACGTTAGAATTCAGACTGGCAGAAATGCTCAAAGTACCTGTGGAAGCATTAGGCTTTCAGCTATGGGGCATTGAATATGTTCAAGCGGGTAAGCATTCCACACTGCGAGTGTTCATTGATGGTGAGAATGGTATCAATATTGAAGATTGTGCCAATGCAAGTCGCCAAGTCAGTGCTGTACTCGATGTTGAAGATCCTATTTCTACAGAATATACCCTAGAGGTTTCTTCGCCAGGCGTTGATAGACCCTTATTTACTGCTGAGCAGTATGCGGGCTATGTGGGCGAGGATGTAAAGCTTCAATTGACTATGCCGGTTGACGGCAGTCGTAATTTAAAAGGCGCCATCACTGCGGTCGACGGGCAAATGCTCTCACTGAAAGTGAATGGTAAAGAGTTAGTTGTCGCATTGGATAATATCCGCAAAGGCAACTTAATCGCTAAGTTTTGATGGTTTCAAGGTGAACGAGGCAAGACGAGATGAATAAAGAGATTCTGCTAGTCGCTGAGGCGGTTTCAAATGAAAAGGCCGTTCCACGCGAGAAAATTTTTGAAGCGCTAGAGATTGCTCTGGCCACAGCAACCAAGAAAAAATACGAAGGTGATATTGACGTTCGTGTTGCTATCGACCGTAAAACCGGTGGTTATGATACTTTCCGTCGTTGGATGGTGGTTGATGATCACGGTGAAGCGTTAGAAAATCCTTACCGCGAAATCACGTTAGAAGCGGCACGATACGAAAATCCAGACATCCAACCTGGCGAGTTTATCGAAGACGATATCGAGTCAGTGGTGTTTGACCGTATTACCACTCAAACCGCTAAGCAAGTGATCGTACAGAAAGTACGTGAAGCTGAACGTGCTCAAGTGGTTGAACAGTTCCAAGATCAAGAAGGTGAGTTAATCACTGGTATAGTCAAAAAAGCAACTCGCGAAAGCGTAGTGGTTGACTTAGGTAATAACGCTGACGGCGTGTTGTTCCGTGAAGATTTAATTTCACGTGAATCTTTCCGTCCAGGCGACCGCGTACGTGCATTATTGTACTCAGTACGCCCAGAAGCTCGCGGCGCGCAGTTATTCTTAAGCCGTACTAAACCTGAAATGCTGATCGAGCTTTTCCGTGTTGAAGTACCTGAAATTGCTGACGAACTGATTGAAATCATGGGCGCAGCTCGTGATCCAGGCGCGCGCGCTAAAATCGCCGTTAAGTCGAATGACCGTCGTATCGATCCAATCGGTGCGTGTGTGGGTATGCGTGGTGCACGTGTACAAGCCGTGTCGAATGAACTGGGTGGCGAACGTGTTGATATCGTGTTGTGGGATGATAATCCAGCGCAATACGTGATCAATGCCATGGCGCCAGCCGATGTTGCCTCTATCATAGTTGACGAAGATAACCATTCTATGGATATCGCCGTTGAAGCCGATAGTTTGGCACAAGCCATTGGACGTAATGGCCAGAACGTACGTTTAGCGACACAACTGACAGGTTGGGTTCTGAACGTTATGACAGTGGAAGATATGAATAAGAAACACCAGGCAGAAAGTGCCAAGGTGGTTGAATTATTCGTTAACTCACTGGATGTCGATGAAGATTTTGCACAAGTACTGGCGGACGAGGGCTTTACGTCGCTCGAAGAAGTTGCCTATGTACCTGTGTCTGAACTATTGGCGATTGACGGTTTTGACGAAGATCTCGTTGAAGCCTTACGTGAACGTGCAAAAGCAGCGATCTCAACTCGAGCTCTCGCTACTGAAGAAGCACTGGATGGTGTGGAGCCAAGTGAAGAGTTACTAGCACTTGAAGGTGTTGATAGACACTTAGCCTATGTTTTCGCTAGCAAAGGTATTGTGACTCTAGAAGACTTGGCTGAACAAGGCATTGATGATTTGATCGAAATTGAAGAATTGACAGAAGAAAAAGCAGGTGAGCTCATCATGGCAGCCCGCAATATCTGTTGGTTTGGCGAAGAAGCATAAGTCGATCAACAGGGGGATTTAACTGATGGCAGATACTACCGTAGAGAAATTGGCCACGGAAGTGGGTAAAAGTGTTGAACGTCTGATTGAGCAATTCTCTCAGGCTGGAATTAAGAAAGGCCAAGCTGATAATGTGACTGAAGCTGAAAAGCAGCAGTTACTGGATTATCTGAAAAAGCAGCACGGTGGCGAAAATGCGCCAACGAAAATGACGCTGCAGCGTAAAACCGTATCGACCCTGAGTGTGGCCGGTAATGGTGGTCAATCTAAAGATGTTAAAGTTGAAGTTCGTAAAACACGAACTTTCGTCAAGCGTGATGCTAATGAGGCTACTCTGAAGGCTGAAGAAGAAGCGAAAGTCGAAGCAGAAGCTTTGGCAAAAGCAAAGGCCGAAGCAGAAGCTGCTGCGGCAGTAAAAGCGAAAGCTGAAGCAGATGCGAAAGCAAAAGCGGATGCGAAAGCAAAAGCGGATGCAGAAGCCAAGGCGAAAGCCAAAGCAGCAGCCGAAGTTAAAGTGGTTAAAGATATGTCACCTGAAGCAGAAGCGGCTCGTCTAGAAGCTGAACGTTTAAAAGCAGCACAAGAAGCGGCGACAAAACGTAAGCAAGACGAAGAAGCGGCTAAAGCGGCAGAAACTGCTCGCCTATTGGCTGAAGAACATTCTAAGCGTTGGGCCGAAGAAGAGCGCCAACGTCTAGAAGCCGAGAAAAACGGTGATCACCACATCACAACTTCTAAAGTGGCTCGTGCTGCTGAAGATACTTCTGATCTGGATGAAGAAAAACGCGGACGTCGTGCTCGTAACAAGAGCAACGCCAAAAAACGTGGCGGTAAAGATGCCCGTGACGGCCGTGAAAAACACATGCGTAACCGCAGTACAGCACCTGAGTCTATGGCGCACGGCTTCAACAAGCCAGTTGCAGCAGTAAGCCGTGATGTGCGTATCGGTGAAACTGTCACTGTTTCTGAACTTGCGCATTTAATGGCAGTTAAAGCGACTGAAATCATCAAACAGATGATGAAAATGGGTTCTATGGTCACGATCAACCAAGTGTTGGATCAAGAGACTGCCCAAATGGTTGCCGAAGAAATGGGCCACAAAGTTGTACTTATCCGTGAAAACGAACTCGAGCACCAAGTGCTTAAAGATCGTGACGATGAAGATGGCATCAAGCAAGAGTCTCGTGCTCCTGTTGTGACTATCATGGGTCACGTTGACCACGGTAAAACGTCATTACTCGACTATATTCGCCGCGCTAAAGTGGCTGCTGGCGAAGCCGGTGGTATTACTCAGCATATCGGTGCATACCATGTTGAAACTGAAAACGGCATGATCACTTTCCTTGATACTCCTGGTCACGCCGCGTTTACCGCAATGCGTGCCCGTGGTGCCAAGGCAACGGATATCGTTGTGTTAGTTGTTGCTGCCGATGACGGTGTAATGCCGCAAACTATCGAAGCAATTCAACATGCTAAAGCTGGTAACGTGCCATTAATCGTGGCTGTGAACAAGATGGATAAGCTAGAAGCGGATATCGATCGCGTTAAGAGCGAATTGTCACAACACGGTGTTATGTCTGAAGATTGGGGTGGAGACAACATGTTTGCCTTCGTTTCAGCTAAGACAGGTGAAGGCGTTGACGAACTGTTAGAAGGTATCTTACTGCAGGCTGAAGTTCTCGAACTGAAAGCGGTACGTGATGGTATGGCTGCCGGTGTGGTCATTGAATCACAATTGGACAAAGGTCGCGGCCCAGTTGCTACGATTCTGGTTCAAGAAGGTACGCTACGCCAAGGTGATATCGTTCTGTGTGGTCTTGAGTACGGTAAAATCCGTGCAATGAAAGACGAGAACGGTCGTTCAATCACTGAAGCGGGTCCATCTATTCCTGTTGAAATTCTGGGTCTGTCAGGCGTTCCGTCTGCAGGTGATGAAGCAACAGTAGTACGTGATGAGCGTAAAGCGCGTGAAGTTGCCCTGTATCGTCAAGGCAAGTTCCGTGATGTGAAACTGGCACGCCAGCAAAAATCTAAGCTAGAAAACATGTTCGCGAACATGACTGAAGGCGAAGTGAAAGAACTGAACATCGTTCTTAAAGCAGACGTACAAGGTTCACTCGAAGCGATTACTGACTCGTTAACAGGTCTGTCTACCGACGAAGTGAAAGTGAACATCATCGCTCGCGGTGTGGGTGCTCTTACTGAAACGGATGCAACCTTAGCGGCAGCGTCTAACGCTATCCTGGTTGGCTTTAACGTGCGTGCCGATGCACAAGCGCGTAAGACAATCGACAGCGAAAGTGTTGATTTACGTTACTACAGCGTTATCTATAATTTGATTGATGAAGTTCGTGCAGCGATGACAGGTATGCTGTCTCCTGAATTCAAACAACAAATTATTGGTCTAGCTGAAGTGCGTGATGTGTTCAAATCACCTAAGCTGGGTGCAATTGCTGGCTGTATGGTTACCGAAGGTACCATCAAGCGTAGCGCACCAATTCGCGTACTACGTGATAACGTTGTTATCTACGAAGGTGAACTTGAATCGCTACGTCGCTTTAAAGACGACGTTGCTGAAGTTCGCAATGGTATGGAATGTGGTATTGGCGTTAAGAACTACAACGATGTTCGCGTAGGCGACCAAATCGAAGTATTCGAAACCGTCGAGATTGCTCGTACTCTGTAACGATAATAAGGGCGGCTTTAGCCGCCCTTATCAATTTAAGCTATGGTAAGAAATATTATGGCAAAAGAATTCAGTCGTACTCGTCGAATCGCTCAGCAGCTTCAGCAAGAACTTGCTCAAGTGCTACAGCGCGACATGAAAGATCCTCGTATTGGCTTTGTAACCGTGAATGACGTCGATGTCTCACGTGACCTTAGCTATGCCAAAGTCTTCGTGACTTTTTTTGAGGAAGACAAAGCCGTTGTTCAAGAAAAGCTAAACGCTTTGATCAGCGCCGCTCCTTATATCCGCACTTTAGTGGCGGGCCGTATGAAGCTGCGTGTGATGCCTGAACTGCGTTTTATCTATGATAGTTCGCTCGTTGAAGGTATGCGCATGTCTAACTTAGTTAGCCAAGTGATCAACCAAGACAAAGCGAAGCAGCAGCAATTTGGCAGCGAAGACGCATCGGTTGAAGATGAAGTCTTAGGTGATGATGTTGCCGATGATGCAGATGAAACGGAAGGTAAAGATTAATGGCTCGTCGTCCAAAAGGTCGTTTTATCGATGGGATAGTGCTGCTGGATAAATCCACTGGCATGAGTTCTAACTTTGCTTTGCAAAGGGTAAAGCGCTTTTTTAATGCGAACAAAGCAGGGCATACGGGCGCACTCGATCCGTTAGCGACAGGTATGTTACCTGTGTGCTTAGGCGAAGGGACTAAGTTTTCCCAGCATCTGTTAGATGCCGATAAACGCTATTTAGTTACCGCAAAGCTGGGCGAGCGAACGGATACCAGTGATTCCGATGGCGAAGTGGTGCAAACCCGCGCCATTGATTTTACTGAGGCGCAGTTATTAACCGCGCTTGATTTCTTCCGTGGTGAGACTCAGCAAGTGCCTTCTATGTATTCCGCGCTTAAATATCAGGGCCAGCCCCTGTATAAATATGCCCGTGAAGGCATTGAAGTGCCGCGCGAATCTCGCCCTATTACGGTATTTGAGCTTAATTTCATCGGTCTTGAAGGCGATGAGCTGACCTTAGACATTCATTGTTCTAAGGGCACTTATATTCGCACTATCATAGACGATCTCGGTGAAATGCTCGGTTGTGGCGCCCATGTCATCATGTTGCGTCGCACTCAAGTTGCACAATATCCCTATGCAAGAATGGTTACCTTAGAACAACTTGAAGCGCTTGTTGCTCAAGCACATGAACAACAGATAGATCCGAGTGTCTTACTTGATCCGCTGTTATTACCTATGGATACGGCTGTGGCCGATTTCCCTGAGGTGAATGTGCCAGATGCAATCGCCCCTTACTTAATGCAAGGTCAGGCTGTTCGAGTCCCCGTTAATGCAGACTTGAAAACCGATGAACTGGTGCGTATCACTTTAGGTGACATTTGCCGATTTGTGGGGATTGGCACTATGAACGAAGACGGCCTACTCGCGCCAAAACGACTCATAGTGATCCATGACGAGCCTGCAGAAACTGATTAGCCCGCTATCCATGAACAAATTAATAAATTAGTTCATGGATTAGTCTCCACCTTTTATTGCGCTATGGTGGGTTTCTGGGTAGAATAGCGCGCCCTCTGGCTGAGTTAGTGATCGGCTAGAGATTCATATTATTTATTTGGAGATATACATGTCACTAAGTACTGAAGTAAAAGCAAAAATTTTGGCTGATTTTGGCCGTTGTGAAAACGACACTGGTTCAACTGAAGTTCAAGTTGCTTTGTTAACTGCGCAAATCAACCATTTGCAAGCTCACTTCAAAGAGCACATTCACGATCATCACTCACGTCGTGGTCTGTTACGTATGGTTAGCTCACGTCGTAAGTTAACTGCTTACCTGAAACGTACTGACGTAGCACGTTACACTGCACTGATCCAAAAGTTAGGTCTACGTCGTTAATTTCACGTCGACTAACGCAAAAAAGGAGGCTTAAGCCTCCTTTTTTATTGCCTAAAATTCAGTAGATGATCGCGTGAACTGTGTAGGATTTAGGCCTGAGCATGTCGATAGTGTTATGCCTATTACGCTGGCTAACGCCGCCTAAACCTTGACTCTGATTAAAGTAACCTAAGCTCCACGTAAGCCATCAAGACTGCTTATCGTTGCTGTCTGTGTTGCTATATACAGGGCTTCAAATTCCGCTTGGGGAAGGGGTTGGCTAAAATAGAAACCTTGGCCGACTTGACACTGATTCTCCTTCAACCAATCCAATTGCTGCTCGTTTTCAATCCCTTCTGCCACAATGGTCAAATTAAGCTGCTTACCTAACATCAGAATGGTCGATGCGATTGCGCTATCCCCTGGTAAATCGGACACGAAACAGCGGTCGATTTTCATGGTGGTGATGGGCAAATGGCGTAGGTAAGAAAGTGATGAATATCCGGTGCCGAAGTCATCGACGGCAATACCAAACCCTGCTGATTTAAGTTGTTCAAGCTTAGCAATGGCGAGCTCAATGTCGTTCATCAGCGAGGTTTCAGTGATTTCAATTTCCAGTAGCTCAGGCTGAATTTGATAACGCAATGCCATCTGTTTGATATCGGGTACTAAACTGGCGTCGGCGAATTGCTGTGAGGCGACATTAATCGCAATCGGGATGGCATAGTTATATTTCTTCTGCCACTCCCTTAAGACTTTGCAGCTTTGTTCTATCACCCAGCGGCCAATTGGAATGATGATCCCCGTTTCTTCGGCGACGGGAATAAAAGAAACCGGACTGATGAGTCGGCCGTCTTTTTGCCAGCGGATCAGAGCTTCACAGGCAATCACTTTGCCCGTTTGCAGATCGAGTTTAGGTTGGAAATACAGCAAAAATTCGTTGTTTTTTAACGCATCATGCAAGGATGCTTCGGTGCGTAAACGCACTGCGGCGCGCTCTGTCATCTGCTGTTTAAAGAAGGCCCATTGATTCGAACCAGCAGCCTTAGCGCTGTACATGGCAATGTCGGCATGACGTATTAAATCTTCGGCGCTGTTACCGTCTTCAGGATAAATGGATATCCCAATTGAGGCCGCAGGATGAATCGCATGCTCATTTAATTGGATTGGCACATTAAGCTGGATCAGTAACTTATCAACAAAATCAGCGGCTTGATCTGGGGTTTGTACTGTGTCGGCTAAAATTACAAACTCATCGCCACCTAAGCGAGACACTGTGCCTTTATCGCCAACGAAGCGTTCAAGAATACGGGCGATACGGGCGAGGAATTGATCGCCCAATGCATGGCCAAGGGAATCGTTAATATTCTTAAATCGATCTAAGTCGATAAACATTAAGGCAAAACTGCGCTTGTGTACACGCGAACGTTGGATAGTGACTGCGATGGTTTCGAGCAATAGTGTGCGGTTCGGTAAACCCGTTAGCGGATCTCGGGTCGCCATTTTGCGCAGTTTGGATTGGGTTTGGCTAAATTGGATAAGAATTTGGTTGAATTTTGAGGTCACTAGGCCGAGTTCATCATCCTTATGCGCATTCGACATAGGTAAGAGGTTTTCGTCCGGTGAGTCTGGTTCAATCTTATCTATAGCCTCACTAATACGCGCGATAGGTTGAGTTAAGAAGCGATGGAAAACCACTGAAAGCACCAAGGTGAATAAGAGTGCGCGGGCAAGCGTGGCGAAAAAACTAAATCTTAACTGCGAGAAAAGGGTGTTTGTCAGCTCTTGGGTGTCGTAGAAAACTGTTAATGTGCCAATGAGTTGCTGTTGTTGAGTGCCTTCGAAATAAAAAGGCCGATAGAGTGGGCGAGATATTTCCTTGAGATCATCAAATAATTTGTTACTTAAGCTGATAAAAGTTTGCGAGTTATTCTTTTTATTATTGCTGACTGATACAAACATGGAACCATCGTCTAGCTCGATCACTGCCGAGCCGACATGCTCAACCTTAATGGCACCTTCTAAGGTTTGACGGGCTAAATTATCATCTAATGCCCAGACGGCATTTGCTGCAGGTTGTTCAACTGAATCAAGGAGTTCTTGCTGTGTAGTCGTGAGTTGTTGTTTGGTTGATACAACGACTAAAGCGATTTCAACAATAAAAATGGCAATGGCAAAAAATAGGGCAGTAAATACGACTAGGTTAGTTTGTTTCCACGTCAGTGACTTAAAACGGCCTGTCATCGGGCGCATCCTTTATGATAATTATTCACCATCTGCGAGAATTTCCGTATCAATGTAAACCGCAACTCTTTGTTGATTTAACCACTTTAGTGAAAAGTTACGTATTTGTCATCATTATCTGCTCTTTATCTATTGATCCGATTTGCAGTATACTTACGCGCGTAATTCAAGGTCATTAATTAAGGAATGGGTCACGTGAATCCTATTGTAAAGAGTTTTGAGTATGGTCAACATACAGTCACCCTGGAAACAGGTGTTATAGCGCGTCAAGCAGATGCAGCCGTTTTAGCGAGTATGGGTGACACGACTGTGTTGGTCACTGTTGTCGGTAAAAAAGAAGCAGATGCTGGTCGTGACTTTTTCCCTCTGACTGTTAACTATCAAGAAAAAACCTACGCAGCAGGTAAAATTCCTGGTGGTTTCTTTAAGCGTGAAGGCCGTCCTTCAGAAGATGAGACATTAATCGCTCGTCTGATCGACCGTCCAATTCGCCCTCTTTTCCCTAATGGTTTCAAAAACGAAGTTCAAGTTATCATTACTGTAGTATCTGTCGATCCACAAATCGAGCCAGATATCATCTCTATGATTGGTACTTCTGCGGCACTGGCTATTTCTGGTATTCCATTCAGCGGTCCTTTAGGGGCTGCACGTGTGGGTTACATTGATGGCGAATACGTGTTGAACCCAAGTGTTGCGCAACTTGCAACCAGCCAACTGAACTTAGTGGTTGCTGGTACTGCTGGTGCAGTATTAATGGTGGAATCAGAAGCCCAAGCATTGCCAGAAGAAGTGATGTTAGGTTCTGTTGTTTACGGTCACGATCAACAACAAGTGGTTATCAAAGCGATTGCTGAATTTAAAGCAGAAGCCGGTAAACCTACTTGGGATTGGACTGCACCAACGCAAGATGCCGATTTAGTTGCCCAAATCAAAGAGCTTGCTGAAGCTGGTTTAGGTGATGCGTATAAAATCCAAGTTAAACAAGATCGTTATGCTCAAGTTTCTGTTGTTAAAGCAGCAACAAAAGAAGCCTTGTTAGCCAGCAATCCAAGCATTGATTTACGTGAAGTAGACAACTTGCTGGGTAGCTTAGAGAAGAAAGTGGTTCGTGGTCGCATCATCCGTGGTGAGCCACGTATCGATGGTCGTGAACCAGACATGATCCGTGCATTAAGCGTGTTAGCGGGCGTATTGCCACGTACTCACGGTAGCGCATTGTTCACTCGCGGCGAAACTCAAGCGTTAGTGACTTGTACTTTAGGTACTGAACGTGATGCACAGAAGATTGACAGCATCATGGGCGAGCGCACTAACCGTTTCATGCTGCACTATAACTTCCCTCCATACTCTGTTGGTGAAACAGGCATGGTGGGTTCACCTAAGCGCCGCGAAATCGGTCATGGTAAGTTAGCATGGCGCGGTATCAATGCTGTTATGCCTTCAGCTGCTGAATTCCCATACAGCGTGCGCGTTGTATCTGAAATCACTGAATCTAACGGTTCAAGCTCTATGGCGTCAGTATGTGGTACTTCATTAGCACTGATGGATGCTGGTGTGCCTATCAAAACTTCTGTAGCGGGTATCGCTATGGGTCTAGTGAAAGAAGGCGATGATTTCGTTGTTCTTTCTGACATCTTAGGTGATGAAGATCATTTAGGTGACATGGACTTTAAAGTTGCGGGTACGCGTGATGGTATTACTGCACTGCAGATGGATATCAAGATCGAAGGTATCACTAAAGAAATCATGGATATCGCACTGCAACAAGCCTATGGCGCACGTGTACATATCCTGAACGTGATGGATCAAGCGATTGGTTCACACCGTGATGATATTTCTGACCACGCTCCACGTATCACTGTTATCAAGATTAACCCAGAAAAAATTCGTGACGTTATCGGTAAAGGCGGCGCAGTTATCCGTGCTCTTACTGAAGAAACCGGCACTACGATTGAACTGGAAGATGATGGTACTGTGAAGATCGCTTCTTCAAACGGCGAAGCAACCAAAGAAGCTATCCGTCGTATCGAAGAAATCACTTCAGAAGTTGAAGTAGGTCGTATCTACAACGGTAAAGTTATCCGTATCGTTGATTTCGGTGCGTTCGTGAACATTCTGCCGGGTAAAGACGGCTTAGTACACATTTCACAAATCAGTGATGAGCGTGTTGCTAACGTGTCTGATCACCTTGAACTGAACCAAGAAGTTGCTGTAAAAGTAATGGAAGTGGATCGTCAAGGCCGCGTACGTCTGTCAATCAAAGAAGCACAAGCTAAAGAAACTGCCGCTGCTGAATAATGAGTCTTTGACTTATTATTGGACACACTTTCTAAGTGATTGCATCAAAAGGAGATCAAATGATCTCCTTTTTTGTTTTTGGCATTAAGAAAGTCAGTATTAATCTTAATTCCCCAATAGCAGTCCTGTGGTGGGATTGCTATCATGAAGATTCTTCTGCGTATGTTGGGAATCTAAAAAGGTAGAAATGGATGAGTCTTAAAATTAGAACCGCTGTCGTTGCTGTGCTGGCGGGCGCCAGTCTGTTGTTAGCCGGATGCGCTACCACCCAGTCTCCTTTAGATAACCATAATGATGTTGAAGGTAAATTGGTTATCGCACCTGTCATGCCCGATTATAAAGTGGAAGTGACGTTAGCGAAGCTCAACGAGATTTTGGCTACGGTCGAATTAACCAATGAGCAAAGAGCCAGATTTCATTACGATCGCGGTGTGATTTACGACAGTGTGGGCTTAAGACTGCTCGCGCGCATCGATTTTATGCAAGCGCTGAAGCTGCAACCCGATCTCGCCGATGCTTATAATTTCCTTGGGATTTATTACACCCAAGAAGGCGAATACGCTAGTGCCTATGAAGCGTTCGATGGTGTATTAGAACTCGCTCCTAATTACGATTATGCCTATTTGAATCGCGGTATTGCCTTGTACTATGGCGACCGTAACGATTTAGCCACTAAAGATATGCAGGCATTTTATGCTGGTGATAATAAAGATGGTTATCGCGCATTGTGGCTGTATTTGATTGATTTTAAAGATGATGCAGTTGAAGCTAAAAAACAGTTAGCTGAAAACCGTAAGAATTTAGACAATGATGCTTGGGCGACCGTTATCGTTGATTATTATTTAGGAACAAAGAGCCATGATGAGGTGTTTGCTGCTGCGAAAGTTGGCTTAACTCATCCAAAAGAATATGCCGAACGTTTATGTGAGGCTTATTTCTACCTGGCGAAAATGGCAATAGAAAACAAGCAATATCAAGATGCTGCTAACTATTTCCGCCTCGCACTGGCGACCAATATTTATGATTTTGTTGAACATAGATATGCGCGGATTGAGCTCGCTAAAGTCAAAGGTTTGCTCGAAGCCACAAAATAACCCTCATCAGCCCGAGCTCATCTCGGGCTTTGCCTAGCCAAGCTCGAACTGAGGCGCTATAATTTGCGCCTTTTTAGCGATACTAGTGCATAGGTTAACATGTCAGGCAATAAAGTAGAGGTCGATAAACGTCGCACCTTCGCGATCATATCGCACCCAAAAGATGCCCCTACTGACTCGATATGACAAACAGTTAATTTTTATTAAATTTAGCTATAATTATCAATAGTTAACCATCTTCACGCTAGACACATCATGACGTCCTCTCTTCTCTATAGACACCAAAAACTTGTACAAATTTGCGTACAAATTTAGACTGTACACACTCGGTTTAAAAACTTTGTACACAGTGAGTTTAAAATGTCCTTATCTGACACATGGTTAAAGGCTAATTTATCTAAAAGTTACCCCAAGTCTTTTGAACGCGCAGACCGTGATGGCCTGAGTGTTAGGGTGTCTCCGAAAGGTAAGATTACTTTCCAAATCAGATACCGCTATGTTGGCAAAGCCTGCCGAGTTGACTTAGGCTCTTACCCACTTATGTCACTTAAGGATGCAAGAACTGAATGCGTTAGATTGCGTGCAGAGCTTGAGCAAGGCAATAACCCGAAGACCGTAAAGGAACTTGAGCACAAAGCTGTTTCTACAGCACTAACAATGTCTGAGTTGTTCATGCAGTGGTATGAGAGTTATTGTGTGGCTAATAAAACCAGTCACGCTGAAATTTTAAGGTCCTTCAAATTACACGTTCTGCCAAAGATAGGTCACTTGCCTGCAGATAAAGTCTCGCTACATATTTGGCTTGATGTTATCGAGACCAAAGCAAAAACCTCACCTTCAATTGCCGATAGATTACTCACAAATGGAAAGCAATTACTCAAGTGGGGCGTCAAGCGGCAATTACTTAAGTCAAACGTATTGGTTGATATCAGCGCCAAGAGCGACCTACAAATAACTAAGAATGTGGGTGATCGCTCACTTAACAATGATGAAATTCGGTTGTTTTGGTTAGCGATAGAAGGATCCAGAATTGCACAAAAAAATAAAATCTTTCTCAAACTCAATCTTATCTATGGCTGCCGTAATGGTGAATTGAGGCTAAGCAAAAAATCAGATTTTGACTTCAACACTATGGTGTGGACTGTACCACCTGAAAATCATAAAACAGGTAAGGTAACTAAAAAACCATTGCTAAGGCCAATCATTCCAGAGACAAAGGAGTTGATTGAAGAAGCAGTACTTTTGAGTGGTGACGGTGAGTTTTTATTTAATAATGAAGGCACAGATCAACCAATGGGGCGTTCTTCATCGCTTTCTCTGCCATACAACATTATCCAATGGCTTAAGAAGAACATGAGCTATGAAATGGAACACTGGTCAATACACGATTTGCGTAAAACGGCTCGGACAAACTTTTCAACTTTAACCGAGCCGCATGTCGCCGAGATCATGTTGGGCCATAAACTGCCAGGGCAATGGCAAGTTTATGACCACTATGAATATCTAGAAGAACAAGCTAACGCATATAGTGGATGGGTTGAAAGACTACGTAAAATCACGGCCTAGCATTAGGCTGCATGCTGTGATGTATCGATTCCGGCGGCTTCCCATTCCTCTATATCATCAATTGCCCATCGGTTATAACTTCCAATGGCTAATATTCTGGGTAGTGGGAAAGGATGTTTTTCTCGCTGCATCCACCGAACAATTGTGCGGCTTGAACATCTATAGCGCGCAGTTAAATCCTTAGTGGTCCAATAGCCTTTAATTACGGGTTTAGCAGTAGACTTAATCATCATTTACCTTCCTTTGCCAATTCCTCGGCGAGTTGTTTTAAAAATTGTTGGCAGTTGCCGGCTTGTTTGCGGGGCAGGGTGTACCACTGGCGCAAAGCGTCTTTGATTACTGCAGATTGCTTCATGCCGCTTCCTTATCCTTAGGTGCGAAGAACAGTGCGACGGGGCCATCTTCGGTGTCGTGAATACTCAGCAAGAATGAGCCGGCCTTGTCGCAAACGGGTTGCCAATCGCTGATATCGTTGTCGCCCTCGTCAAAGTAACGCTCGATGAGGTTTTCAGGCGCATCGAGTTCAAACCAAATCGCCACAAACTCGCCGCCTTGGCGTGCAGCCCATGCTTCACACTCTGCGCGGGTCACACCTTCATCCCACTCGGGCAAATCGGGATGGGTCCAATAACCTTCTTCACGTTCAACTGTTGCTGCTTGTATCGGGTTCATGCTGCTTCTCCTTGGCGCTGGGCTTGGTATGTTTGCCATGCGGGCAAATCAGTGTTTGATACTCGCCAATCAAGCTCGCCAGCCTTGTCATAGGCCACTGAGCCGCCATATTGAGCACCCTCAAAAGTAAATGTCGCTGTGCAATACAGTTGTGGATATGCACCGTTAAACGCCGTGAAGGTCAGATCAGGGCGCAGTGATAACAGCTGTTGCTTAAAGGCTTCGGCCTTAGCATTGTGTTCCGTGATGTCAGCTTGCTTTTGTGAATGGCACGCCGCGTTGCAATAAAACGCCTCGCCAATGCAGATCACCGCTTCAATGTCCGTGGCATTGCCTTCATCGTCTTCGGCTTTAATTGGGTTGCCGCAGTGGTAACAGGTAAAACACCAACCATCGGCCAGTAACACTTGATAAGGCACGTTGCCTTGCGCAGCGTATTGGTCATATTCAGGGCAGCGAGTAACTGACATATCATCTTCAAAGGTCAGATTGAGTTCGCCCGCACCTATGCGGCGAGCGGCGGCAGCATGTTGATGAAACACAATGCACGCGGCGCCCTCGCAATGTTCTTGTACTTGAAACGCTTTAATCTTGGGTGTGCTCATGCTGCTTCTCCTTTTATCCTGAGTTTTGATTCTGCGTTGAGTGCGAATACTTCGGCGTCGGCTTGGCCGAAGTCGCTGCACTCGATGGCGTTAAAAGACTTACAAATGCCCCAGCCGTGGTAATTGTTGGGGGTGTACTTCACTTCGATTTGTTGCTGATCGCACATCAAGGTGAAGTAGGGCTTAGATAGCGTGACCACGCCCGCTTTGGTACTGAACGCATTCATGCCGCCTCCTTGTTTTGGTTGTCGCTGGTTTGGCTGACTGGCGAATGGCAGGGCAGACGCATTGAGTGATATCGGTACGAATACACTACGGTGCGGCTAATGCCCTTGGCGAGGTTGGTTAAGCCGTTGCCCAATGCTTGCCAGTAGAGGCAATCTAACGCGCCCAGTGCCAGCGCGATTTTGATGCTGTCGCCCGTTGTGGCCTTGAGTAACAGGCTTAACTTATGGCTGCGATAATGATTTAACAGATGGCGAAACGCCGCTGATTGAGTCATTTATGCCACCTGCTTCGGTTGCAAAGGGCTTGATTGCAAATGAGTTGATTGCAGCTTGGCCCAGTCTATGGCTTTAATGGCCTCGACCGTGGCGGCGATTTGCTCTAACTTCTTTTGCCCGCGCATAAAGTTCGACAGTTCAATACCGTGGCGAGCTGCCGCGCGTTCGGCGGGCAGGGCGCTGGTGTAATGCAGCGTTAACGCGGCAATCACCTCGGGCGAACTAATGCGGGTGAGCGACAGCAATAACGCAACGCGCTCTTGTGATTCAAAGCCCGGGAGTAAGTGGTTCATGCTTCACCGCCTGTGGTGCTGATCACCCTGAACTCGACCACCCATACCCACGGGTTAGCATCAACGTTGTGATAGATTTGCTCCCAAGTGCGCAGGAATGCCGCCCGCGGCTTCTCATACCAGCCCGTCGATTTCGCCGCGGCTGAGCGTGAATGATCAAAACCCTCTTTTATGGCATCGTCTGCTGAGATCTCATTCAATCGCTCAACCCTGATTGCAGTGACTTCCAGCAGAATGCGCGCCGCCCAGCGTGGCATGTGGATAGAGGGAATAAACCCGCGATATTCAGCGCCACGATAATCAAAGTCTTCATCATCCGTGCCTGCCGTTAATCCGCCACAGACATAATGCAGATCAGGCCAGTGTGCTTTGGTCATTGCCTCACGTACCCACAGCTGATCACCAAGCGTGCCGAACGGTGAAATAAACGCGCAATCTTCGCTGCTAACCCCAAAAACATCATCATTTGCGGCTTGATAAAATCCGCGCTTATCAATGATTGTCGGCGTATACCATTCGGCATTTTTAGAAAATGGCGCCCAATCATCATGCGGCTGAGCTTTAAACATTCTGCGCGTCTGGGTTTTACGGCCATCAAGGATGGCTTGCACCATTTCGGTGTTGAAAATAATAGGGCGCTGTTTCATGCTGCCACCTCGTCGCATGGGTATTGCTTCCTTACATTACTCATCGCATCTTCCATGCTGGGATGGCGTTCATGCATTCGGCCCTCACGTTGATGGCGTTTATGGGCAACGAGCTTTAACATGCGTGGTCCCGATGGCTCGATTTGAAAGCGGATCATGCGGTCATGTGCAAGAACGACGGCAGTCGTGAGGGCGCTATAGTCGAAAGTAGACATGTAATGCGCGCTAGTGCTATTGATTGATAACCCGTGCTCACCACAGGCTTGGATTTTGCCAAACATGTGATTGCCGCCGTTGTGAATGTCACAAAGGAAATCAAAACACTCACGTTGATCTGCATTGAGCCAAGGGTAATGTTTGGCATAAAAATCATGTTCGTTGCTCATGCTGCCTCCTTGCTTTGGGTGGCTTCATCGTACTGGCGGATGGCAAACACAATCGCGTAACAGCACCAGATAAAGCGATAGGTGAAGGGGTCTTTCCAGCCATCCCAAAAATCATCTAACGTCATGCCGCCTGCATCTTCTTCATCCCAATTATTGAGTCGGTAAACCACATCCCACTCGGCGTTTTCGCGGTTTTGGGTAAACTCCTTAACGGCATTGGTCGCGCTGTTAATCGCCTCTGCTTCTTCTTCGTTTGTTGGGTCCTGCCCTTCGACAAACCACTGCAAAAACTGCTCAAGGCGTTGATCGGCTTGCTTGGCATCAAACTCGCGAGTGCCGTCGGTTTTACACTCAGCCAGTACCTTTTCTTCCCAGTAACTCGCATTCACGCCCCAGTCATCACCGCTTTGGCGAAAGAAGCAAAACATGTCCTGCACCCGAGAAAATACGTAACAGCCCATATCGCCACTGATGCACAGATGCTGCGGCCATGTGGTGATCTCAAAGCGATGCTCAAAGCTGCCTTGGCTGAGTACCATGTGACGGAACACCCCATCATCTTTAAGAATGGTGAGTTGATGTTCGGCCACATCTTTTAAAAATGTTGCTCTCGTTGGGTGGTTCATACGCTATTCCTTCCTTTTGAATCAGCAGTTCTAAGCTGCGGCTTCGCCGTTAAACACCACCAGATTGATGATGGGTTTCTTGGTTTTGGGGTTCACCTTGTCCGACAGCTTGTGATAGCGAATATGCACATCGCGGTGGGCTTCTTGGGTCATGGCTAACACGATATATTGCTGGCACAGCGCGGGCGTCGATAACGAATGCGACAGGCGTTGTGGCTTCATGGTTTCAAACAAATGCTGCGCCATATCATCCAACTTGGCTTGGTACTCATCGGGGCTCAGTTGACGGCGGTTAGGGTGTGCGCCTACAGAGGTGCTGCACTTTTTGGCCGCTTGATTTTTCGCTAAGGTCATGGACACGCCGTAAACAAAAAACATAATTGCCTCCAACAAGGTGAAACTGTCGCCGTTATCGTTACAGGGATATGGACCATCACCCCTTGGTTGCTTTGCCTAGATAGCCTAAATCGTGAATGTGCGCGGCGGCTCTGCTGCTTAGTGGCCGACGGGCGTGGCAGTTGTCATCGTGTGCAGCGGATGCACATTAGTGACGGCTTGCGAGTCGTTACGCCACACCATCACCTTGCCGTACAAACCTTGTTGGGGCTCGATGAAGCGCAGGCAGAAGTTGAGCCCGAGTTCGCCCGTGTGGCGGATGAACTGGCGGTAAAATGCTGGGCTTGGGTGGTGATAGGCAAAATGCTTGACCAGTTCGGCGCAGCGGGCTTGCACTCGTAGGCAATCCATTGGGTCAGTGTGGCCCTTGGCCAACGCCATTAAACAGGCAAAACGTATCGCAACCAGTAGACGAAACTCATCGCGTTGCTTAGGTGTGGTGTGAACTTTCGCTAGAATCATTTCCTTGTCCTCGGTAGTACCCATTGGGAGTAAATCTCGAAAGATTTATCAGTCGTTCATGAGCCAGATTGTTAAAGAGTGTGGCGTGTCGCTGATGCAACGAATATTACATAATGGAATTTATGTGTCAATTACAAAATGGAATAATATTTTGTTTTGACATATTTCCACTAAACAAATTGGCGTTGATATTTTTAGAGGTGGTAATGATTGGGAAGAAGAAACGGATAAGTATTTGATGGTTTTAATAGGACAAGAAGCGTTTATAGAACTGAAGAACGTAGGGAGGCAATCTTGAGTATTGACTAATCAAGCTTGGAGCTGGTGACGTGAACTATCTAAAAATAGGGTGTATTTGGTGGTAGTGATGTGGATGGGGCATAAACAAACACATGACTACGGATTTGATATCTGAGCCAATATGAGGATGTAGGTGCTTTTTGGGATAATGCTGTTGTTGATCGATTTTTTGACGGTTTTAAACACGAATGGTTTTTTAACGTTGTAAGTAACAAGGGAATTTATAAAGCCATATGTGACTGCTTTACATGGAATACTGCAACTCGGAACGACTTCATTTGGCTAACAGTGCCTTGTCACCTGAAGAGCTTGAAAGCTCTCAACTAAAGTGTCCGGTTTGTGCTTGCTAGTAGAGTCAAAAAATTTTCATTTTTGCGTCTACAACGACGCCTATTATTTTACAGTTACCATTGATTGGCAGAGTTGGATAAGCAGTATTTAATGGCCGTAGAAACTTTTGCCCTGCATCTATCACTAGTTTTTTAAAGGTCGCTTCGTTGATATCTGTTAGCTTAGCAACAACGAATGAGCCATTTTGATAGTCTTTTTCCGCATCAATTAAAATAAGCGTGCCTTCAGGAAAACTAATGCCTGTCGGTGTCGTCATAGAGTCACCTTGAACGCGTAGCCAAAAACAGTTTTCGCTCGTGCGCTCTGTGGTGTCTTGCCATTCATCCAATGCAGAGGCTGGACAGGATTCAACAGCCTCAGTCCAAGCGCCAGCTTGGACATAACTGATAACTGGGAATGAATTTACATAGGATATCTTCGCTGGTAATTCCTCAGTGTTACCTAGCACAGAATCAGGGTAATCAATCAGTCCATCAGCCCCTAAAGTCATGTGACGAATCCCCACGATATTCATCATGGATGCAATGTCTTCAATGCTTGGCTTTCTTTTCCCACCTAACCAGTGAGCGATGGCACCCTGAGACATTCCCATCTTTTCAGCAAGCATTGACTGAGTTACCCCAGCCTCTTTCATTCTGGTTTTAACCAGATCAATCCAACTTATTTTCATATAGCAATTATTACCTATTGTAATTGATTTCAGAATATCCATTTTGTAATAAGTGTTTGCTGTTTAATATTTCATTGTGTAATATCTGTGTTAAAGGCAAAACGGAGTCGATATGACAAACATCAAAAAAATACTGAAAGCCATTAATAGGTCTCAGGATGATTTGGCTAGCGAGGTTGGGATCTCACAAGGTTCTGTTAACCACTATGCCAATGGAAATAGAAAACCTAGCTATGACATGGCTTGGAAAGTAGTAAACGCTCTCAATCGCTTAGGTTCCTCATGTTCATTTTCTGATGTTTTTCCTGATCCGTTGGAATGTGATCCACATGCTGTAAATCAATCAAACGATAAACAGGATAACTCAGTTTTAGATATCCCTAAGTCGGCGAGTGTGGCTTAGGTTCACTGTAGGTTGAAGGAGGTAAGTACACATGAAAACCAATTCACGTAAAAAAGATAGCCGTTTGAATTTGTTGATGAAAACGATTCATCGGGTGTTGGAGTTACCTAAGATGACACGCTTTGCATTGGCAATCGATTTTGTTGCGGCGGTTGAGCGCCTCGGGCTGAGTGAGGTGCTGGCGGCGGAGGGCATTAGCTTTGCCAGCAGTCAAGACGTGCACAACGATGCGCGGATCAATGCGCAAAAGCTGTTCCGTTGGCTCGGCCAGTACGAGGGTCAACATCCGCAGGCTGATCGCTTGTTTCATGTTGAACAAGCACTGGTGGCGGCATTGCCTGAGCATTTGCGGGTGCAGTATCTCAACGATGTGTTTTGTTGCGCTGGGGTGACGGTGATTGCCGACCGCATGAATGATGGCCATGTGTTGCATGTGGCCGATATGGCGGCGTCGCTCACCAAAGAGAACGCCGAGGCGCAAGTGGCGGTGATCCATTTGGGCTGTGAGCCCAAGCGCGAGCAGTTAGTGGCGGCGCACCGTGAGTTAAAAGAGTCGGCGGCGACCACGCAAGCCAGCATGGCGGCGTTAGAGCTGGCGTATCCGTATTTAGCGAGTCATGGCGGTAAGGCGGCGCAATACGCGGCCGAGAAGTGATAGCGATGCCGCAATCGAACCTTAACATCAATGTTATCGCCCGCGCTAAGCCTGAGCTGCATCAGCAGTTGATCCGCTTGGGCGACATGATCGGCGACGGTTTGCATTTAGAACCCGATGGCAAATGGATTGCGAAAGAGTATGTAAAAGTGGCGCGGGCGTTAGGTTATCGGCCTAAACGCGCTAATCACAGCGCACAGATTAATGCGGTGATGCTTAAGCGGGTGGCTGATGTGCCGTGTGGCCAGTGCGGTTTGGCTTTAAAGCAAACCAAGTCTGGCTCGAAACGCGCCGTGTGTGCCAATGGGCATAAGTGGCAGTTGTTGAAATGACTTGTTGAAATAAGAGAAGGAGTGAATGACATGTTCACAAATCAGTTAAGTGATAACTGGGCGCGTAAAAAGCGCCGTTATCCCGATGCCCGCCAAAGTTTGGCGACGAATGCGGGCTTGATACCTAAGTGGCAGTGAGGAGGATAAACGATGTTTGATCCTGAATGTTTAATTTGTTGTTTGGAGGGCGGCACCGCGTGTTCGGTGCATGGGCAAGTTGGCCGTGATGATGGGCCCGCCGTGGCCGCGCTAACCGAGATGGAAACCGCGCAAGTGACATTACTCATGATGCAGGCAAAGCAGTTAATGCTTAAGGCGATGGCGCTTAAAGCTAAGTCGAACATGCCTAATAGCACTGAGCCTAATGTGGCTGAGCGTAACGCCAAGAAACTTAATGCCAAGGAACTTAATGTCTTTGAGCTTAGCGCGGCAACCTCTGAACGGGCAGCATTAAGTGGCGTGAACATGGGCAAAGACATTGCCTGTTTTCATGGGCATACCACGGCGGAGTTGTTTAGGCGAACGCAGGTGGGCCGAATGGTTGAGGTATTAAGGCGCTGCGATGAATTGCAGCATAGTCGCCCCGAGCGTTGGGCGGTTATCGCGACCGACATAGTGGATAAGGCGTTGCTGGGCAGTGGTAAGCAGTTGTTGCTGCCGACGGTGAGCATTGATTGGATTATGAATTATCTGCTAATGGAAGAACAACGCGCGGAGCGTTCTATTGCGCTATTGGATGTAGGCGCGGCTGATATGAGTGCAATAGCGAAAAGCCGCAACGTGCACATTAAGCGGCGTGATTTTTTTAGCCAGTTGCGCAGCAACTTGGCGCACAGGGTTTACTTGCTTGGCAGTGAAGGCGAGCGAGCGGAGGGCAACGGGGCGCATTGCAGTTGATCCCGTTGTTGTAGACATAAGAAAGCCCGCTGAAGTTTTGGCGACGAATGCGGGCTTAATACCTAAGTGAGGCAATATCATGTTACTGAAGCATGGGGTTTGCGTCAATTCGAGTTTGTGGGTTGCTCTGTTTGGGGGTGACTTATGAGTATGGAATTGATGGTAAAAGCAATGAAGGCCAAGGTGGGTAATCCACTGCGCAAGCTGGTGTTGATCAAGCTTGCCGATAACGCCAATGACCAAGGCGAATGCTGGCCGAGTTACGAGTATATTTCGCAGGCTTGTGAGATAAGCGAGCGGTCGGCGATTAACCACATTAACGCGCTGGTTGACGTCGGACTGGTGCGTAAAATTACCCGCAAGAGTGAGCATAAACGCAATACATCCAACCTGTATATTTTGGACTTTTCATCGTGTGTTCTGAGTGATAAACCTGCGCAAACCCTAACTTTTACTGAGGGTGCAGCAAATTCACCCTTAGAAAATACTGAGGGTGCAGCATATTCACCCCTAGAAAATATTGGGGGTGCAGCAGATTCACCCCTAGCCAATTTTGAGGGTGCAGCAAATGCACCCATGGGTGCAGGAGATTCACCCTCTGAGGGTGCAGGAGCTGCACCCAGAATCAGTCACTCTTTTGAACCTATCAATGAATCTTTAAAAGATAGTTGTCCAGCAACGAGTGCTAAGTCGGTTTTCAATGCGTTTTTCAAAGCGTATCCCGCCCATCGCAAAGGCGGCTCGGATTCGGCTGCGTGGAAAGCGTGGAAGGCTGAAAAGCTGACTGATGCCGATTGCGTGTTGGCGGTGAGCTGGTTGAAGGACGCTGCGGCGCTGGATACGAGTTGGGGCTTTAGCGCGAACGGCCAGTTTGTGCTCGGTATTACCAAGTTTATCCGCGAACGCCATTGGCTAACGCCGTTGCCAAGACCGATGGCCGCCGCGGTTGGGCAAGTGGATTGGAGTTATGCGGTGTATGACCCTGAGGACCCTTTGATATGACGGCTAACCAAAATACGAGCATGAAATCACTGCAGACCTTAATCCGCCAGCCGCTGGTTGGGCAGGGGCGTGTGAGTCAACCCGAACCCACGGCAATGGACATGGCGATAGTGGACAGTGTGTTTAGCAAGTTGCGGGTGTTGTTTCCGGTGAGTGCACCGCGGCCTGAGGAC
>NZ_VXCT01000159.1:0-948 GCF_052850535.1 Shewanella sp. 1180_01 | reverse complement strand
TGCGTTAGGCTACTGACTCCCGCAAGGTGAACAGGAAGCTTTAGCTGCTCATTCACAGCCTTGAGCGCTTCAACCCAATGAGGCTGTAACTTGCCTGTTGACTCAGGACGAACGTAAACCCCCGCACTTATCTTGTACAACCAACCACTCTGCACATATTTTCTCACCAAAGATGAGCTGATCTCATTTTGTGTCAACCACGACTGAAGCACTACCGCACCAGGACTCGTATGATTAATCAGCCAGTTTATTTTTGATGACATAGTTGCACCATAAGTACCAAAATACAGAGTAAATTAAACCAACTATAGAAGCGGAGTTTATTAATTGCAAATTATTAGTACCTAAAGTGCACTTTTAACGTAAATTATAAACTCGCTGAATGAGAGGGAGGCAGCCGTTGTTCCGCGGTTAAATACAATCGGTCACCATCGAGCATAAACAAATGCAATATCATTTTTTTGCATGAGCTTAGATCAGTTCTCTAGAGATCTAACAACTCAAAACAGGGAACTAGTGGCAGGTTTTAACGGAAGACATGAATAATCTGCATAATCAAATTCAGATTAACTATTCTATTAATACAACCTCTTTTGCCTAAAACTAATCAACACGCGATATAACTAGTCGGAATGGGAATAACAGGCCTTATATGGGTCTGAATCAGTTCTCTTGAGTTTAATTCATTCTAGGGCGTAAGCGCCAAAAAAAGCCGCGAAATGAGCTCTAGGCGAGTTTTAGGGCTCGCGTGAATCAGTCTGGCACAGAGTGATTTACTAGCCCATTTTTGGACAAATGCATGTTAGATTCCCAACTCTAATTTTTGAGTTTCGGATTAAGATTTCTATGGGTAACGCCTTGCTCACCGGCGAGTAAGTTGGTGCTATTTTTGCGGCCTTTTCTTTTAGCAAAAACCGCGACAACTGTATCGAGTCCGCATGCAGCAAC
>NZ_VXCT01000158.1:0-999 GCF_052850535.1 Shewanella sp. 1180_01 | reverse complement strand
GTTGCCATCGTTTGCCCCCTTAAGCCCAAAGTTTGCACGTAAATTGGCAATAATTGATTTCGCCTTTGCCGCCTCAGTGGGCCGCGTCACCGTTTCGGGTAGTGCTTTAGGCAATTCAATATCGGTCAACTCGCCACGGCTAAAGCGTCTGCATAAGACTGTGTAATTACGCTCAAAGGTCATCAACACGTCCTTTTCGAGCCCGGTCGCAAACATCCAACTGCCTGTTTCGCGTACCGCTAACCGCACCACATCATGGCTCCACGTATGCTTGTCGGGGTGATGGTAATGGCGCGTTGCCTCCTTAAACGCCGCCTCTAACTTGGGCAGCCCCAAATCACAGGCCGTCGGTTGGCACCAAAGCGCAAACTGGCGCGGTGTCGGCCAAAACTGCCTATCGCCCTGCTCGCGTCTCGCGCGATTCAGCCCCGCTTGCACTTGCTCGCGGCTGGCAATCCCCTGCGCCGCCAAGGTTTTAAGCCACTCGGCTTTGTGGGTCGCTTCGTCCTCAGGCCGCGGCGCACTCACCGGAAACAACACCCGCAACTTGCTAAACACGCTGTCCACAATCGCCATGTCCATTGCCGTGGGTTCGGGTTGTGTCACCCGCCCCTGCCCAACCAGCGGCTGGCGGATTAAGGTCTGCAGTGATTTCATGCTCGCATTTTGATTGGCCGTCATATCAAGGGGTCCTCTGGGTCATACACCGCGTAGCTCCAATCCACTTGCCCAACAGCAGCGGCCATCGGTCTTGGCAACGGCGTGAGCCAGTGGCGTTCGCGGATAAACTTGGTAATGCCCAATACAAACTGGCCGTTAGCGCTAAAGCCCCAACTGGTATCCAGCGCCGCAGCCTCCTTCAACCAGCTCACCGCCAACACACAATCGACATCAGTCAGCTTTTCGGCCTTCCACGCTTTCCACGCAGCCGAATCCGAGCCGCCTTTGCGATGGGCGGGATAGGCTTTGAAAAACGCATTGAAAACCGACTTAGCACTG
>NZ_VXCT01000157.1:0-1000 GCF_052850535.1 Shewanella sp. 1180_01 | reverse complement strand
GAACAAGGGGTGATTTCCTTTAAAATATCAGATTTAGCTAAACTAGCAAAATGTTCCAATGCTACATTATACTCTGAATTCAACAACAAAGAAGAAATAATCTATGCCCTTTACCTAAGGGACACAAAAGACAAAGTTAAAATAATAACAAATATAATTGAAACAAATGAAATAAATAATAAAGATAAAATAATTATTATTAGTATGATTGATATATTTCAGTTTTTCATAAAAACAAATAACCTAACAAAGTTAAACCACTTACCAAATAACGAAAACCTCTCAAAAACAACGAAAGGAAGTTGTATTAAAGAGTTTTACAAACTCAAAAGTCTATATGATAAACTCTGGAGTGAATCCATAAAAAACAAAGAGTTATCTAATAGCGCGGAAGAAGTCATCGCGTTAAGCTATGAACTAATAATATATCAAAAAGGTGCGTTTGAATTTATTAACGACTACAATTTAAAGAAAGTAGGGTGGAACTTGAAACCTGAAATGATTTTCGAATCAATAGTAAAAAAAATAAATTCTTTAAACTGGGTTGATAATTCAAACATAGATTTTAAATCCTCTTGCGACATAGTAAGTAAACAATTACGTACAAACAGCAATCTTCATGTCAATATATTAAATGATAATAATTTTGAATCTGAATCTGAAATGGAAATTTAAATAATTTTATTTACATTGATGTTTAATTAATACAGGGTGAATTAAAAGTAAGCGTCCAACGATCCTAGCTTACTAAGCCGAATAGAACTGATTTAGAGTGCTTTGCGGTGACAGCCATGCCTATACCACTAATCACATGAAACGGCACAAGCTCATTTTTCTCACAAAAAGTCATTTATCAGCAGCCCCTTCTATATCCACTAATGCACTTTTCTTAACATGCTGGCGTAATACCAATCAGTCTCAACGTGAGTTAGCGCATCCGATACGGTGTTAACGAGCTTAAACCTAGTTCAACGATGTTCTTCACTCGTTGCGAACAACA
>NZ_VXCT01000156.1:0-1000 GCF_052850535.1 Shewanella sp. 1180_01 | reverse complement strand
AACCCCTCTCTATCTCCCATCGCTGCCAATACACCTTGAGCAAATCGTTCACTGGATAAGTGTTGGGGCATAGACATGACGTGATAAACCCTTTGATATCACCTTTGGGTGACGGAATAAGGATAAGGCGGGCTTGCCAGCTCTCCCCCAGATAAGGCGCTTGCTGTTTAGCTTGGGGTGATACCGGCATCTCAACCAGATGGTCATACTCTGAGAATGACTCGATAATTTGATAGCGGGTCTTAGACTTTATCGGGGTTAACCAATGGGTGTTTGCACCGCTTCCTTGCCAGCTGATGAGCAATTCGGCAGACATAAACCCACGGTCAAACAACGTGAGCGAATGCTCGGGAGCTGAGCCAACCAATTGCTGGGCATAGTGAATTTCACTGTGGGTAACAGGCCCTAAAGCCGCATCAGAAAGTAAGTGGCTACGCGTAGACATTAAGGTGACCGCCAGCACAGAGGGAAAAGAAGCCGTGCTTTGTGCAAAGCCAAAGTGATGGTTTTCTTCAGTGTTATGCGTCTTAAAATACGTCCCATCAACACTGAGCAATTTCAATCCCGCTATCTCATCAAATTCGCACTGTGTTTCCCACTGTGCAGCGGCTGTTTTGAACAGATAACGCATGGGCTCTGAACCCAACTTTTCTTTGGCTTTGATGATGCTACTGGTCGCCAGTGGCGGGAGCTCCCCCTTGGCGTCGGGAAACGCCAGTGAGAGCGTATCACAGACTTGCTGAATCGAGCGATTACGCATCAAACCAATGCCTAGAACTAACCAAACCGCTTGCTCTGCAGGGAAACGGCGGGTTCGAAGCGATGCCCTGCCAGTTTGTTGCACAGCCTCAGTCACCCAATCCATGGGAACATGTTTGGCGAATACATCAATATCCTGCGATTGGCAAAATTCATCAGTAACGAGTAGCTCTTTAGAAAATTCAGACATAAAAAATCAGCCGCAACTTAGGTTGCGGCTGATTATGAAGCCCTTGAAAGA
>NZ_VXCT01000155.1:0-1005 GCF_052850535.1 Shewanella sp. 1180_01 | reverse complement strand
TCTTTATAACTTATTCAGGGTTAGGGGAAGTGAGCTTCTTGTGTACGGTTTTCCTACAATTGGCGAAGATTTTATTGAAGATATGAAGCATGATTACAGTCTGCTTCTGAATCAGATTGCATGTATATGATAAATTTCAGGTAACACCTACTGGACATTCGAATTTGGCGTTAGGGTGAGTTTGTAACTTGCTGAGGATGACTGTTCGGACAATCATTTAGTTTTGTGTCCGTGACAATAAGTCACTGGGAACCATAATAGTAACCAAGAAAATATGCAGAGGTTAATTAATTATGGAAAAATTCATTTTTAAGTTATTAAGTGGAGTTAAAGTCGAGAAAATCTCAACTGTTACGGTCTGTATTTGTCTTGTTTTATTAGTGCTTAAAATAGGGTGAGAAATGAACATCGATGAATTGAAAAAGTTAGTTAAGGGCAAGGCTATTTTTAAAGGCGCCTATGAAAATACACTAGAAGATGTTGCTGAAGTACGTGAAATATTAAAATCCTCCGTTGAACATGACGAATTTCCTTACTACTCAGGATTTGAACACAATTGGAACTTACTTGAGGAATTTTCATCTCACGATAATATAGAACGTGAACAAATGCAGAGTAATCCATTAATTCATTTTCTGTGGTGCATCGAGTCAGGTTTTTATCCCCCTCCTGAATTATTAATTGTCATTGCAAGTTGCTTTAGGGCTCATATAATTAGTGGCGGAAGAACTAACTTATCTGAAGTATTCTTCGGAAAAGATAAGCAATACGAATATTCTTTGGATGTCAAAAAAATAACTAAGTATATGGATTTTGAATTGAAATGGGTTAAAGGGAAAAGTGATTCACTACAGATTGTTGCCGAACAATATTTATTAAAATGTTCTGAGTCTAATAATGACATATTTAATGAAACTATTGATGTTGAAAGTTTTCTTAGGGGATATCGTCGCTGGAAAAGCGACTTGGAAACTCAAAAATATTTTAAGAAAGTTTAACGAGACA
>NZ_VXCT01000154.1:0-1026 GCF_052850535.1 Shewanella sp. 1180_01 | reverse complement strand
ATCTTAACTAACACTTCTGCTGTTCGTTCAGCTAAAAAGCTATTGCCCCATTCCGTGTTTCAGCTCGTTAGCTTAATCAAAAACTCCCGCTCCTGTTACCATACAAATTCTCATCTTTTTTCCTAATGTTTGATCCTGCCGTAAATCGCCTAACAATGTATGGGTATGCAGTCGTATTTAAATTTAGGTATTTTGGGATGATTTGAAGACAAGAACAGTGCGCACTAACTCGATTAGCAACAAATAAAACTCTATAAAATCAGATGACTATAGTAGCTGACTTTTAGTTAATAGGTTTGGAAAACGCGCATGCGCGTTTTTCCAGATGGTTTATTTAGCAGAAAGATGATAAGTTCTTTACATACAAATAGTTAACCGTGCGCGTTTTCACTGGTCCAACGAGGTAAACGCGCATGCGCACAAATAACACGAATAAAATGTTAAGTTCGGTCTGTAGTTTAATTGAACCATAGAGAGGAAAGCAAAATGACAGATATTGATATAGGAATTAATGCGGAAGATAGAGTGAAGATCGCTGAAGGTCTCAAACGCCTTTTAGCTGACTCATATACTTTATATTTACAAACACATAATTTTCACTGGAACGTGAGTGGGCCTCAATTCCGTGAGCTACATTTGATGTTTGAAGAGCACTACACTGAGCTGGCTATTGCTGTTGATGATATAGCGGAACGTATACGTACTCTAGATGTGGCCGCTCCGGGGACATACAAAGAGTTTTCAAAACTTAGTTCGATTGAAGAAGTTGAAGGCGTTCCAAGTTCGGAAGAAATGGTTGATTTACTGACTAAAGGGCATGAGCAAGTAATTAAGACCTCTAGAGATGTATTAAAACTTGCGCAGTCTGCAGATGACGAGTCAACGGCAGCTTTGGTCTCTGATCGTTTGCGCATACATGAAAAAACATCATGGATGCTGAGAGCTACGAGAAAGTAGATTGGTGATTCAGAACTTAATCGGGTAGCCGGAGGTATCTAGCCTCCAGCCCCCACACCACCCTGCATT
>NZ_VXCT01000153.1:0-1049 GCF_052850535.1 Shewanella sp. 1180_01 | reverse complement strand
GGCGTTGTTGCACAAATCAGTGAACTAATCGGTGTTGCCATGATCAGATCTCCTGACTCACCTTCAGGACGGCAACATGGGCAAATCAATACGTAAAATCGTTAATTGGAAGCAATACAACCAAGCGTTAGTGAACCGTGGTTCGCTCACCTTCTGGGTGGATGAAGCTGCAGTAAAAGCGTGGTACTGCCATGAGCATCATGGCGGGCGTGGACGCGGGTTTAGCTATAGTGATGTGGCGATTGAAACCGCGTTGATGGTCAAAGGCATCTTTAATTTATCGTTGCGTGCGCTAGAAGGCTTTCTCAACTCATTATTTACATTGATGAATGTTCCACTAACATCACCTGATTACACCTCTATCAGTAAACGCGCTAAGACAATCAATATCAAGTACCGCAACCCCAGTCGCGGACCGATAACGCATGTGGTTGTCGATGCCACGGGCCTGAAAGTGTTTGGTGAAGGGGAATGGAAAACGCGCAAGCATGGCAGCGAAAAACGCCGCACATGGCGCAAGTTGCACTTAGCCATAGATGCAAGCACTCACGAAGTCGTTGCAGCTGAAGTCAGTCTTGTGTCAGTAGGCGATAATGAAGTATTGCCGACCTTGCTCAATCCTTTACGGCGAAAGATAACGCAGGTATCGGCAGATGGGGCTTATGATACAAAGGGTTGTTATCAATTACTGCGACGTAAAGGCTGTAAAGCTACCATCCCACCGCGCTCAAATGCGGGGTTATGGGAAAAGGGGCATCCACGTAATGAAGCGGTAGAAGCACTGAAAGCGGGTCAGCTGAAACAATGGAAAATCGATAACGGCTATCACCAGCGCTCTCTAGCAGAGACCGCCATGGGCCGATATAAACAGTTGAATAGTCCAATGCTAAGTTTACGTGATTACAATGGGCAAGTTGCAGAGGCGTTGGCTGGTGTGAAGGCGATGAACAACGTCATTAGACTGGGTATGCCGGTTCGCCAGCAAGTTGCTTAATCGGCAGAAGTCTTGGAACGATTACGTTCTATGAAATGATTTAATCAACAACGCC
>NZ_VXCT01000152.1:0-1053 GCF_052850535.1 Shewanella sp. 1180_01 | reverse complement strand
CCCTATAGGTATTTGTTGCTTATCAAAAGTGGCAGACAGTATTTTGATGTGGTCTCATTATGCGAATCATCATAAAGGAGTTGTCGTTGAGTTCGATACATTCCAAGACAAATACACAGAACTACATGATGTTGAGAAAACATTATTGGGTTACCCAATTGTCTACCAAGGTCAAATGCCTAAAATTAGTGCTAGAAATGGTCAAGACGGCTTTTCTGCCGTGCAAAGCACAATTCTAACTAAGTCACTTAGTTGGAAATATGAAAACGAAGTTAGAGTGCTTTCCACACATTTAGGCCCAGGTATTCATAGTTTTGATCACTCTTTAATCTCAAGAATTATTGCGGGGGTAAAAATGCCCTCTTGTGATTACTTAGATTTAGTAGAACGAGTTACTAAAATCAATGCAGATAAAGGGTTGTCAATACAGGTGGTTAAAGCCAAAATGAGTAAAGAAAACTATGAAGTAATTACCACATAGCAAGGCCTTAATGTCGGATTCGTAATAGTTGGCTCGGTTCCGCTTTACTTCATATTATAGCCAACAATTACTCACCGTTTAAGGCTACGTTATGTCACATATGCGAGCATTGCGTAATTTTGGAATTTGAGTATGAAAGCATTTGAAATTGAACCTAAGTTAAAGCCTGATATGTCGAGGTTTCTTATTCACATGACAGGTAAAGATGCGATTAAAAGTATCTTGAACGGTGGTAGGCACAAAGAGGAAGGTTTAATCCGCGCTCAAGTACCAAATGGTCCAAAGTCAGAAAGCTTTAACCATAAAATTTCTTGTTTCACAGAAACACCTATCTTTGCCCTTGGAGGGTTTGTAGCTATTTCAAAGAGAAGAAATGCTGAAAATATGCAATATGGTGTTGGTTTTCGTAAGTTTTACATGGTTGAACATAATGTCAGGCCAACCATATACCTAGATAACGAGGTGCTAGGGCAACTGTTTAAAGCTGCTGATGCAGACTCTTCCGATGGAGTTAACTCATTACTCGATACTCTTAAGTCACTAGCACACCCCCTAGGAGAAAAGATGCCTCT
>NZ_VXCT01000151.1:0-1107 GCF_052850535.1 Shewanella sp. 1180_01 | reverse complement strand
TTGCCCCATTGTGAGCCAGAGAGGGATTGAACTCAGTTTCAAACCCTGCAACTTGCCTTACTTTTCCTCATGCCTAGAGATCCAACAATGTAGCTAAATTTTCTAATCCACAACAGACTGAACTTCAATCACAGTTACGCACGAATATGTTGTTCAACTATTTCTAGGCTATTGAATAGTAGAGAACTAAAGGGAAGTTTTTGATTGATAACGTGCCTTGAATCGGAAGCAATGTGTGCTGGCACGTTATTAAAAGGTTATATTTTTTATCTCTGGTATGATTTGCAATCTTCACTTTTTAGTATAAATTGCACTTTAATAATTTATAACTATATGAAATTAAAATGAATCAAGAAGCCTCAATTGCTGGACAAGCGGTTTACTCGAAGAAAGTACTATCAATATACGATTTCTGGGTTTTAGGAGTATCAAATAACTATTTTTGGAAATGCCCAACTAGACTTATTAGTGAGCAATTTTCAATGTTAGTTTCATCTAATCACTTAGATGTTGGCGTTGGCTCAGGTTATTACCTTAAGAATTACCTACCACAAACAACAAAACGTATCGCTTTGCTAGATTTGAATGAAAATAGTCTTGATACAACCTCAAAAGCAATTAGTCATTTTCAACCTGAAGTTTACTGTGGGGATGTACTTGAGCCTCTTGAATTAAGTATCGAAAAATTTGACTCAATTAGTGTTAATTATTTGCTTCATTGTTTGCCTGGAAATTTAATTGGTAAAGGCATTATGTTTAAGCATTTAAAAAGCCATATGAACGAAGGTGGGGTTTTGTTTGGTAGTACAATTTTAGGTAAGGGTACGAAACTGAACTTTTTCGCTAAAAAATTGATGGGTGTTTACAATAAGAAAGGCATATTTAGTAATAACAACGATGATTTAGACTCATTGGTGACATCGTTAAATGAACACTTTATTGATGTAAAAGTGGAAGTTATAGGGTGTGTTGCATTGTTCTCAGGTAAAAAAATATAACAAATGATCTGCTCCAGTGATACTGGACACTCACGTAAGCGACTTTTTCCATACTTTTAATAATTCATGCTTTGCTATATTAGTAAAAGACGCAACTCGGAATTGTCCA
>NZ_VXCT01000150.1:0-1114 GCF_052850535.1 Shewanella sp. 1180_01 | reverse complement strand
GTCACATTGCCTTGCATACCGCGTAGGTTCGAGGGATTACTCGATAGCGCCTGCACCTTAAAACCTGAGGCAAAGTAAATGGCAAAGGTCAGGATCTCTTTACCGTCTTGGCCTTCATCAACAAACACTTCTTCTTGGATTTCGCCTGCGGCTTTATCAAATACTTTGGCCCACATGGCCGCAGCGTCGATAAATTCCCGCGCCATCTCCTTGTTACTGCCCACATAAAAATGGTTAGTCCCCCCTTGGCCACGGGCAGCGCCTGCGGTAAGAGAAGCATCCGCAGCCTCGGCCCAAGTGAGTCCAGTTCGGCGCGACTTTTCGGCAATTTTCAGCGGTGACTCGTCGGCTATCCAGCGCTTCTGATAACCTAGCAGCACTTCTTTAGGATCAAAGATGCTGAGATAACTGGCCTCAAGCGCAGGATCAAAGACGGGTTTAATGATGCCGTTCATCAGGCGATCCCCAGTATTTCGCGCTTAAGCAAGGCCACGGCATCACTGGTTAAGCCAGCGGTTTTCGCGACCTTCTCGGCGGCATTAGCCGCTTCGGCCGCGAACGCGGTGCGGATCTCTTTCTCGCGCTTATGGTTGGCCATGGCGGCAGACTCCAAACGTTGCACCGCTAACATGGCATCTTTAATCATGCCCACGTCGGCACCTTCGCCCGTTTCATCTTGGTTTAATAGGGCTTTAAACAGCTGCGAACGCGCCATTTCGAGGATGAGTTTGGTCACTTCACCCGTCGGTTTATCGCCTAGCTCTGCCGTCCACACTTGGGTGATCTCACGCATTTCACGCAGGGATTTACCCACGGCCTCCATCTTGGTGGCATAGCGGTTAATACCTGCGCGGGAAAGCTGCTGTTCTTCTGGTAGCCCTGCGGCTTTAATCAGCGCATTGATTTCATCGAGCAAATCAATCTGCTGAATCGAGCCATTACGCAGCCCCGCATCGAGCTTCTTGCGGATAGGATCAGGCAGTAAATCCACCTTAGAGCGTCGGCCTCGGGTTTCACTCGCCATGGCTACTCTCCCGCCCGTGGACGTTTAACCCCTGGCACTACCGCGCGGCCTGTCGCCACATCTTGGCCGCGACCTGTTAGCGTGGCCGTG